>JBLING010000141.1:0-6978 GCA_047639155.1 bacterium | reverse complement strand
AGCGAAAAGATCTGGGAATGAGTTTCTGTTTCAGATGCAAGCCATGAACAACATCTCCATCATGAACGGTTATGGTATAACCAAAATATTAACGACTTGTCCGCATTGCTTCAATACCATCAAAAATGAATACCCAGAGTTGGGCGGAAACTACGATGTGATGCATCATACTACCTTTATCCAAGACTTAATTAATGAGGGTAAATTGACTTTTGGAAAAGGCGATTATAGAGGCAAGAAAATAACATATCACGACAGCTGTTATATTGGAAGAGCGAATGGCATTTACGACGCTCCTCGTGAGATTCTCCAAAAACTCGATGCTGAACTTATTGAATTAAAGCGTTGCCGTGCAAAGGGTTTCTGTTGTGGAGCTGGTGGTGCTCAAATATTTAAAGAAGCTGAAAAAGGCGATAAAGAGGTGAATGTTGAAAGAGTTGAAGAAGCGCTTGAAACAAAAGCAACTATCGTAGCTTCAAATTGTCCGTTTTGTATGACTATGTTGACGGACGGGGTGAAGCATTTCAATAAAGAAAATGAAGTCCAAGTGCTCGATTTAGCCGAACTAGTAGCCAACGCAAATGACTTGTAAATGAACAATTGGGAAGCATTATCGGACGATTCCAAGGTTTGGATGTATGGCGCGAATAGAGCCCTTACTGCCTCTGAAGTAACGGCAATTGACCAAATGTTATCAGACTTTTGTGATGCATGGTCGGCGCACGGAACAAAACTCGACTGCGGATACGAAATCATTCATAACCAATTGATAATCTTAGGCGTAGATGAGAAAAGTGCAGCTGCATCAGGCTGTAGCATAGACACATCGGTTCAAATATTTAGAGACATCAACAGTAAGTATGACTTGGATCTATTTAACCGTCTGAGAAGCTATCACGTTGATTCAGATACAATAGATAGCCTTACTTCGAAGGAGGTTCAAACCAAAGTAGCAGTGTCTGAACTTGATTCCAGTTCTACTTTTATCGATATGTTACTGTCTACCAAAGGCGCACTAAACAGCGAATTAATTAAGCCAATGGCTCAGACTTGGTTGTCTAAATACATTCCTGTTTAACGGGTAACCATCCTGGTAAAATCATCAGAGGGACTTGTATTTGTCCTGTGAGTTTCTTCGTCGTACTTCTGCTAAATAGATAATCAATTCGAGCATTGTGGCGATGACAAACCACGAGCATGTCAACGTGCTCTTTGGCCAAATACGCATTTATACCATCTTCCGCCGTATCGGCAATCTCTGTCTCTACGTGTATCTGCATACCATCAAGCGCTAAACTTTTAAGGGCTTTATCTGTGTTGTTTGTTAATACGTGCAATACCGAAATACGCGACGACAGCTTATTTTTTAAGTTTTTGAATATTTTTTCAAGAACTTCAACATGTGGAATTTCAGTCTTTGCAGTGGCGATACATATTTTTGGTGCATCACCTACTTCCACTTGTGCTGGAACAGCCAAAATTGGGGCAAAGCCTAGTCTAACAATGTGCTCCGTATTTGAACCAAGTACTTTACTAGCAAAGGTATTATCGCCCCTGGTGCCCATCACAACCAAATCCGCGTTGTGTGTAGTACAAAAAGTCGGTAGTACGTCTTGTAAGTAACCCAGTTTTGAATGGGTTTCAATTCTACCAATTCCATCATACTTTTCCTCCAATCTCGTTTTTTCAATTAACAAATCTCTATCCGCATCTTTTTGCATCAAGTCAGTGATGTTAATCATCATTCCGGGGCTGGGTCTTGGTGGAACAACTCCATGGACTATAATTAGTCGAAATCCTGCAGGATCAAACATCTCAAATACAAAATCTGCAGCTCGCTGCGCGTTTTCTGAGAAATCCGAAGGCAGCAAGATATTCATCATAATGTCACACTATTACTTGAGAGTTCCATTTGTTTATCAAGGGAATACCCATCAGTTTGAACTGTTTCAATCCAAATATTTCTCATTTTTCTAAAAACATGAACATGTAATCCAGCTTGAATTTCAAAAGCGGACTCTACTTCCGCAACTGTCATTTTAGATGATATTGTAAGCGAAATCGGCGACATAACTGTAGTCACATCATCTACAATTTCCTGTCCAGACATACGCATTTTGGAATTGGATGATTCCCCTGCCTCATGAGACAATTTAAACATTTCCAATTTTAGCCCACCATACGCATCTGCGAACTGGCGTTTCAAGTCCAGAATTGTTGCTCCCTTTTCGATTTTTATCTCCATGATTTTTTTGTTTTATAAAGTGTCGGCTGCAAATCGGCTAAATTCAGCTTTAAGATCCAGATATATCTTTTCGAATACAGTCATTTGCTCTGCCAACGCAACATCCTCTTCCGTCTTTCTGTGGTCTGTTGCTACATTGTTTTCTTTAGCATTCAAAACCAATTTGTGTTCAGCTTCATGTATATCATGTTTAAGTATATCAATCACTTCATTTTGTCTGATAAACTGATTCTGGAAATGTTCCACTTGCGCCGTTACTTCTATCTTGGTATTTTGAGTAATGATTTCTTCAAGTCTGTGTTTAAACGTTTTGATTTCATCTTTATAAAAATTAAGCGCTTTGGTCCATTTGGTGTATTCTTTGTGTAATTCGTCTAAATATTTTTGAGGCATTGTTTACTATTTTAAATTGTTAAAAAATGAGAACAGGCATTTTACTTGTTATCGCCAATTCCTTTGAAATACTTTTATGAAATAAGTTGTTTATAAATCCGCGTTTATGCCGCTTTATGGCTATTAATTGCAAATCATTCTCCCAAACGTAGTCATTGAGTTCACCGGCTATATCTTCTCCGGTAATCGTGTCTACGTTTGCTGTAGCCTCGAAGTGTTGTACAACTGCCAGCATTTCCTCTGCGTCTACCTTTTTATTTGACACATGAATAATGCTCAAATCCGATTTCAACGGTCTTACAAATTCCTGGAAGTCCAATATTGCATTATCCGTTTCTTTACTAAAGTCTGTTGCATAGCCAACTTTTGACCATCCTATATACACCGACCCTTCTGGTATTATGATCATCGGTATTTTACACCGTTGCATTACATCACTGGACGTTGTTCCTATCCATTTGTCGAATGCATTTGTAACCCCTTTTGTACCCATAATGGCCAGGTAAACCGAAGATTCTGCCTCTATCTCACGAATCATATCTACAACCAAACCAAACGTTTGCCAAGTTCTGATATTCCCTCCAATAGACGTTTTAATGCGACTTGCCAATCCGTCTAATTTACGTGAGTTCTCCAGTTGTTGCTGGTCCATCATGTCTTTTACGGTTGAAGGAGGAGTATGGACATCAAGTATCGGAACATGCTGCGCATGGGCTAAAACAACTTCGGCATCTAGGTCTCGAGCAATTCGAGCTGCGTAATTGGCTGCATTTTCAGATATATCTGAAAAGTCGACAGGACAGACAATAGTTTTCATATAACTGGGGGTTTGTTGAGACAAAGAAGCCTTATAGCACGCATCACGATAATGACGGTAATCAATTACGCCTGTGATAAATAACAGTCGATAAAGATATTCGACCAACCCAACCTTTTTTAAAGTGTACACGTCAAGTAGTCATAAATCACTTTTATATCCTATGAACAAGCTCACCTTCTTACTTGCATTTGTTTTTTTTACTTCACAGTCATTCGGACAACAAACGGCTTCCGTGCATTTTGATTCTGATAGTTATCGGTTAACGCCTTTTCAGACCGAAAAAATTAACGTGCTAATAATGCAATTAGAAGGAGAGCGTTGTTCTGTTTCGATTCATGGACATACGGATTCAGATGCAAGTGATTATTATAACATCAGACTATCCGAGCAACGTGTAGCGTCAGTAAAAAACTATATATCGAACCACTATGATACTATTCAGCTCAATGACGAAGCGTTCTATGGTGAGAAAAAACCTTTAAATGATAACAATGACCCAAAAGCAAAAGCGCAAAACCGACGTGTAGAAATTACAGCTAACTGCCAACCTAAAAAACCCAACCAAGAAAGAATACAGAATATTTGGCCAACACTGAACCAGCTTCAGCCTAAGCCAACCGACTTACGTTTTGACGGAGCTGAAGGAGGTGCGTTTGCCCTAAAAAATGGGGCGCGCATTTCTATCGCTCCAAACACATTTCCGAAAGGGCAAGTAAACCTAAAAGTATCCGAGTGTTTAACCGTAGGCGACGCGTTCGCCTATGGTCTTACCACTCAGTCTAACCAGGCCGGAGATGGCTTACAGTCCTCTGGAATGTACCGGGTGCAGGCTTTTCAAAACAACCGTATAGTCCCAAACCTTAAATCCAATGAAATTACGATCTATATACCTGTAAACGAAGAAGACTACCAAACGTTCGACGCAACGCAAGAAAGGCAATACACAGAATGGACATCACGCGAAGGCGGAGAGGACAAATATTTAAAGCCTTATTTAAGTCTGTGTGAACTTACCACATGTAATGTGGAAGTGCAGTCACGACGCACCTATTATTCTTTTGTTAATTGTAGTTTCTTCTGGTGTAAAGTAAAAAGCTTCTTCAATCGAAGCTATAAGAAAGAAAGAGACCAATACGTTTATACCGCAATTCAACGCAATCCAAATTTCAAGGCATTGTATAATGTATACAGTGCCGAGCTCGACAAAGAATTTGGGAGTGAAAGCAAATTCGCAGAATTCGTGGCAAACAACAACCACCAGGCTATTCTCGACAAAATGAACGCATTATTCCCTCGGTTTACAACCGACATTTTCTACGCGATGCAAATGCCAAGTTATTCCTGGGTGAATTGCGACCGGTTTATGCAGTTTCCCAACCTAACAACAATTTCAATCGATGAGAAAACTGAGGAAGGGAAAGACATTAGATTGTATTTTAAGCGCTTAAACTGCGTGATGCGACCGAATGGCACAAGCAACAAAAAAAGTAAATTTAAACGTGTCCCAATTGGCAAAATCGCAACATTAGTAATTCTCAAAAAAGTGAATGACGTGCTGTTAATGAGTAGTAATGATTTTAAAATTGGGGAGGAACCAAAGATTCACTTTAATCCAGTGCAAAGCAATGAGATTCTAAAGGTTTTTGGAAACTAAGGAAGCTTAATCAACTGGCCCGTTCCTTTTTGGTCATGGACCTCTTTTAAATCACTAGGTTCTGAAACATAAAATAAGTTGCCTTTATTGTAAATGCCAGCATAAATGAGTTTGGTGGCGTTAATATAGCAGTCTAAAGGTGTATGAATATCAATTATCGCTTCTTCACATACCAAATCACGCGCGTCAAGGTTTGTTATCTCCTCAATGGATCCTTTTATCTTCTGTGCTTTTCCATGTAGGATTGTCGCCCCAGAATTGATAGATTCTACAAAGACTTCACCCGAAACGTCAATCGTTAAATCGATGTCTTCCAAAGCAGAATGATAAATAGATAGGTCATTCAATCGAAGTGTATCCTTTGAAACAATACTTGTGGCCCCAAATATCTCAATCTCGATTAAGTCGTGCACGAAAACTTCCACTGTAATCTCACGATCATACGATCGCACAAAATTGCAGGTATTACGATTGCTTATGGTCAGTGCATTTCCATCAACTTCAGCAGAAATACCTTCCAATATGTTTTCACCACCAGTAAGTATTACCCGTTCAGATTGGGACGTGTCTTGAGAAATTATCAAATTAAATTTATCGGATATTGATATT
This sequence comes from bacterium, assembly GCA_047639155.1. Classification (GTDB taxonomy): domain Bacteria; phylum Bacteroidota; class Bacteroidia; order NS11-12g; family UBA9320; genus UBA987. Next base: position 1,257 of record JBLING010000141.1, on the reverse strand, counting down.
TTGTCGAATGTCTTTAACGGTCTTTCAATAGAAATGTCGTTCCCTGTGGAACTGATACAATCATCCCACTGCTCCTTTTTACATCCAGTAAAGAGTAACACAATTAGCGATATGGATAGAATTTTTTTCATATCCGATACCCAAATCCCCATGTAAAATGATCAGCGATACCGAAATGCGTTTTTAACGCGGCCAGTATATATCCATGTTGGTTAAAATGGTAATAAAAGCCAAGTCGCTGGTAGGTTATAAACTTATTTGCGCTGGGCTTGTAGGGATAAAAACCAATATCAGTAACAAAATACACGCGGCTAATCAAAAGTTGGTGCCCTACGTATAGTCCAAACTCCGTCATCTCAGGTATTTTGAGGCCCGTTAACGGTTCATCGGGGTAATCTATAAAGTGGTGGGTTTTGTCAATGTAGATGTCTGTCCCAAATCTCCAACTACGTTTTAAGCTAACTTGTTTAATTCTCGTAACCCCTACGTTCCATATGTTAAATCCTGTCGTCTTAGTTAAGCTGCGCTCCTTGAATCCATATGTCGCATACACTTGCCAATTTTTATGATCCAGAGTATCAATGATTGGATTTCTTGAGGGTTTCTGCTCTATTAGATAATTCCCTCCGAAATACAACGAAGGCATATTGACGCCTAAATTCGGTACGCGATAACTCCCATTACTAAAATGGGTTAAACCAATTCCGACTTGCAAATGCCAAGGATTGTTTTCTTGTCGTGTTTCCCATGTGGCAAATCCCTGCATTACTCCGTTAAGATGACTCCCAATGGCTTGGTTTCTTCTGTTTGTATAAATATCGAATTTTTTGGTCAGATAGGCCAAGCCAGTGCTGAAGCGAATTCGAATTTCACTATGTTTAAAGGATTTGAGGGACGTTTCGAAGCCGGGCATTGCAGCAAACGCATTACCAGTTAAGTCGGGGTTGCCAAGATTCATGTACAACAATCCCATGTAGATTTCGGGTTTAGAGTAATGTTTGGCCCAAGGTTGTACAGATTGTTGCTTCGAGATTTGTAATTCAAAGCCATGGGTGTGTGCTTCTAAGTTTTTAGAATCCTCTCGATGCGCTACCAAAAACCCTGGATAATAATTAAACCCTATCGCCAATTTCGGACGCTCTTGAGACCATCCTGTTGTGGATGCCATCAGTAGGGCAAAAAATAGTAACGCGTATCTCAAAACTCCATCAAAACAAACCAATATTTCGGTCTCCCACAACCTGTTTTTCGTAAAAT
>JBLING010000140.1:0-7014 GCA_047639155.1 bacterium | reverse complement strand
GGGGCGTATAGTTCGTTCATTAACTTTTCAGCGCGTTCCGAACTACATCCAACTACCACACGGTCAGGTTTCATAAAGTCATTTACGGCTACACCTTCACGTAGAAATTCTGGATTTGAAACGATATCAAATTCTCCAGAATAATTTGCAGCAACGGCTTTGTGAACCTTTTCTGCGGTTCCAACAGGAACAGTGCTTTTGTCAACAATAACCTTGTATTCGGTCATTATTTTCCCCAAATGCTCCGCAACTCCAAGAACATAAGATAAGTCTGCAGAACCATCTTCCCCAGGAGGAGTTGGGAGTGCTAGGAAAATGATTTTGGCTTCTTTTATTGCCTCTTCAATATCTGTAGTAAAGTGGAGTCTACCTTCTTTTAAGTTCCTTTCAAAAAGCTTCTCTAAGCCTGGTTCGTAGATGGTTATTTTACCAGATTTAAGGCTATTTACTTTGTTTTCGTCAATGTCTACACAAGTTACGTGGTTTCCTGTTTCAGCAAAACAAGTACCTGAAACTAAGCCGACATATCCGGTTCCTATTACTGCAATTTTCATTTTATCTTATGCGAAATTTAATATGGTTTCTATAATCGTTTGTTGTTGTTCATTTGTCAATTCTGTGCTCATTGGCAACGACAAAACACGGCTGCAAAGGTCTTCAGTTACCGGGAAATTTCCAACCCCTTTGTATGCATCTTGCTGATTCAAAGGAACTGGGTAATAGACCATGCTTGGGACATTGTGTTCAGCTAGGTGTTGTTTTACCTTGTCGCGATCTATGTTATTGATTTTGAGGGTATACTGATGAAAAACATGCGTTGATTTAACATCTCTTGCTGGAATTTCAAAGTTTGGATGGTTTTTGAATACTTTGTCATATCGATCAGCCACAGCTCGTCTTGCACCACTGTAGTCATCCAAATATTTAAGTTTCACATCCAGAATGGCTGCTTGAATGGTATCAAGCCGGGAATTAACCCCAACCACACTGTGATAGTATTTTTTCTTTTGGCCGTGGTTGCAAATCATTCTAGCCTTAGCGGCCAAATCATCATTATTTGTAAAAATAGCACCACCGTCTCCATAGCAGCCTAGATTTTTGGAGGGGAAGAACGACGTTGTTCCGAAATCTCCTATACATCCTGCACTATGAACCTCCCCATTATTCATTGTGTAATTAGCACCAATTGCCTGAGCGGTATCCTCCACGATAAATATGTTGTGTTTTTTGGCGATAGGCAGAATGGTTTCCATATCTGCGCATTGTCCGAATAAATGCACCGGAACGACTGCCTTTGTTTTAGCACTGATGGCCTTTTCAAAAGCGTTTGTATCTATTTGAAATGTGTTCGGGTTTACATCAACCAAAACGGGTACCAGACCTAAAAGGGCAATTACTTCAGCTGTTGCAACATAGGTGAAACAGGGTACGATTACTTCATCGCCTTGGTTAAGTCCTAATGCCATAAAAGCCACCTGCAATGCATCAGTGCCATTTGCACACGGGATTACATGTTTTACGCCTAAATATTTTTCTAGATTTTGGGCAAAAGACTTTACCTGAGGACCGTTGATGAAACTTGTTGAGTCAATAACATTTTGGATAGCTTCATTGACTTCATCTTTAATTTTGAGATATTGACCTTTTAAGTCAACCATCTGTATAGACATACCTTAGTAATATTGGATACAATATTAACCAAAACTTTACCTTATCCCTTTAATTTTGCGTTATTTGCTCCGTTAAATACATATAATGAAAACCAGTTTTCTACGTCTTTTAATTTTCGGTTTGGGTCTCGGTTATGCTTCAACGGCATGGGCGCAACAAAAAACGGTATTTCCTAAAAAACAGGGTTTCTTGTTAGATGTTCAATATGGTATCCAAACACCGAAAGGTGATTTGGCGGATCGGTTTGGGTATGATGATTCCCGATTTAGCTTTAACTCAACATTAAACTTTGGAGCACGGTACAAATTTGAATCTGGGTGGACGGCTGGAATACAATACAAATGGATGTTTGGCAATCAAGTTAAAGAAGTCAATATGTTTGACTCGATTCTAGGATCCACTGGGGAGATAATTGATAAAGACGGTTTGTTTTCGGTTATCCGATTAAACCAGCGTGGACATACACTAACAATGAACGGGGGACGTTTGTTCCCAATCTTAAGAAACAATAAAAACTCTGGTATTTTGGTAGATGTAGGTTTTGGCTTTATGCTGCATCGCATCGACATATTTGCTTCGTCTTTAACGGTACCGCAAGTAACAGACGACTATGAAAAGGGGTATGATCGATTAACCGGTGGTATGGCATTCACCCAATTTATTGGATACCAACACCTGGATCCTAAGAAGCGGATAAACTTTCAAGCTGGTTTTACTTTCCAACAGGCCTTCACGCAAAGCATGAGATCTATCGATTTTGATACACGCACATATAATGACAAAAAACGCACTGATTTGTTGGATGGGTTTAGAATTGGTATCATTTTACCCGTGTATACCAAAAAATTAACTGAAGAAGAATTCTTTATTGATTGATGCGTTTTCTATACGCACTCATAGTTGATTTAACATGGTACATTCTACCAATAATTGGTCTGTTTTCTCCCCAAATTAAGGCGTTTATAACAGAGCGTAAAACAACATTTGTATCTCTTGATGATTGGGAAAAACGCCAATCAAAAAAGCCGGTTCTGTGGGTGCACTGTGCATCTCTTGGAGAATATGAAATGGTTGTCCCAATCCTTTCTTCCTCCGAATTGCAAGAAAAGTATGAAGTTGTTGTAAGCTTTTTTTCAAGCTCTGGTTATGTTCACGCCAAAACTGATGGAATCGCAAATGCTGTATTTTATTTGCCTTTCGATCGAAAAGCAGTGATGCGAAAGTTAGTGGCTCAAGTGAATCCTGAGATATTTATTCTAGTCAAATACGACTTTTGGTTAAACCTTATGTCGGCATTGAACCAACATGGATGTAAGACAATTTTGGTAAATGGGTTGTTCAGAGAAAAGGCGTTTATGGCATCTTCAATTGCTGGTCCGTGGAGAAATCAACTAAAACGCTTTACACGATTGTTTGTCCAAAACGAGACGTCGCACGATTTTTTAAAACAATATACCTTCGATAATGTTGAATTATCTAATGATTTACGCTACGATAGAGTGGTTCAACTCAAAGAGACGAACCAAAGCGTTCCCAAGATTGCACAATTTGTAGACGACAAACCAATGTTGATTTTAGGCAGCTCATGGCCTGAAGAAGAATATATTGCCTTACAATACGTACTTGCCTTTAATAAAACCATCAAGTTAGTTGTCGCCCCACATGATGTTAGTCCAGCCAATGTTAAAAAGATACAACACGACTTTAGGAAGCTCCAACCAAAACTATTTACAGATTCGGGAGATTTATCGGAATCACGGATTCTGATACTAAACACGATTGGACATCTTTCCAACGCTTATCAGTATGCAACAATTGCTTTGGTTGGAGGCGCTTTCGGCAAAGGACTTCACAATGTATTGGAGGCTGCGGTACAGGGTTTACCAATCTTTACCGGCCCTAATATTGATCAATATCCAGAAGCTGTTGCCCTAGAAAAACTAGGTGTACTTCACTCTATAGACAAAGATCCGCGCCATTTTATTGAGCTAATGGCAAATTATATGAAAGATGCAGATCAATCGGCTAAAACAAAAGAGAAATTGGCTGATTGGTTTAAAAACAACACAGGCCAAGCGCATCGGATAAAACAGTTCATTTTGTCAGATGTCGATTGAAGAAGTTAATGCGGGCATTATTTTTCCTTAATCTAAAAACCACCTGGTATTCACTCATTTTAATCAACTGCTATTAAATTGCACCGTTATGAAAACAAATACATACCGCCACTTTATACTTTGTTTTTTCTTTTTAGCCTTAGCCACAAACAGTTTAGCGCAAAAAAAGACAACTAAGAAAGAAAACGTTACAACACTTAAGAGTGCAACGTTTAATGGACTCAAATTTCGTTCTGTGGGACCCGCACTCACATCAGGTCGCATTAGTGACCTCGCGGTAAATCCGAACAACTCAGCTCAATATTTTGTTGCAGTAGCGTCCGGTGGGGTTTGGAAAACGAACAACGCTGGGAATACCTATAAACCCGTTTTTGACAAACAGGGAAGTTATTCGATTGGTTGTGTGACGATTGCTCCTTCCAATACCAATGTTGTATGGGTTGGCACAGGTGAAAACAACAATCAGAGAAGTGTTGCGTATGGCGATGGTGTTTATAAATCAGAAGATGGTGGAAAAACATGGAAGAATATGGGACTTAAAACATCCGAACATATCGGCAAAATTCTAATTCACCCAACCAACAGTGATATTGTGTACGTTTCAAGCATGGGACCGCTTTGGAATGCAGGTGGAGAACGCGGTATATATAAAACAGTGGATGGTGGTAAAACTTGGAGTCAGATATTTGAGATTGATGAACATACAGGAGTTGCGGATATGCAAATGGATCCAAGAAACCCAGATGTCATTTACGCGGCTTCACAACAAAGACGTCGGCATGTATTTACGTATATAGGTGGCGGACCAGGATCAGGGGTATTTAAAACAAAAAATGGAGGCACCTCTTGGGATACAATAAACAAAGGCTTGCCCAAAGTTGATAAAGGAAGAATTGGCTTGGCGCTCTCGCCATCAAATCCAGATTATATCTACGCAATCGTTGAGGCGAGTGATGAAAAGGGTGGTTTCTTTCGCTCAACAAATCAAGGTGCGAGTTGGGAAAAAATGAGCAAATACAACACCAGTGGTAACTACTACCAGGAGATTGTTTGCGACCCGTTGAATAAAGACAAAGTGTTTGTGATGGATACCTGGTTACATCACACAATCGATGGCGGCAAGACGGTCATAGCGACTGGTGAGAATTCCAAACACGTTGACAATCATGCCATGTGGATTGATCCGTCGAACACAAATCATTGGCTGGTTGGCTGTGATGGCGGGTTATATGAAACTTGGGACCACGGAAAATTTTGGCATTATAAAACCAATTTACCTATTACCCAGTTCTACAAAGTAAGTGTCGACAATGCCCTTCCATTTTATAACATTTATGGTGGAACGCAGGACAACAACAGTCAGGGTGGACCTTCTCGTACAATCAATGAACACGGCATATCCAACTATGATTGGTTTATTACCAACGGTGGTGATGGATTTGAAACGGCAATTGATCCAGTTGACCCAAACATCGTTTATGCGCAGTCGCAATATGGTTGGTTGGTTCGGTACGACAAACGAAGTGGAGAACGTACTGGCATTAAGCCCCAACACAAAAAAGGTGACCCTGCGTTGCGATGGAATTGGGATGCTCCTTTAATTGTTTCTCCTCATAATAATAAGCGGTTGTATTTTGCTGCGAACAAGGTTTTTAGAAGTGACGATCGCGGTAATTCTTGGAATGAGATCAGTCCAGATTTAACACGACAACTTGATCGGAATAAAATGAAAGTGATGGACCGTGTGTGGGAAATGGGCGGAGTAGAAAAGAATAAGTCTACAACCATTTTTGGCAACATCGTTGCAATGGATGAGTCGCCAATTCAAAAAGGCCTGTTGTATATCGGAACTGATGATGGACTTATTCAAATAACTGAGGACGATGGCAAAACATGGTACAAAGTAGATAAGGTCGAAGGTGTTCCGGACATGACTTACGTAAATGCTATCGTGTGTTCACAACACGATGCCAATACCGTTTATGCCGTATTTAACAATCACAAACAAGGCGACTATAAACCATACGTTGCCCGTTCAGATGACAAAGGACGAACCTGGAAATTGGTACAAGGGAATTTGCCTGAGAGAGGTAGCGTATATGACATAGCTGAAGATCATGTCAACAAAAATCTATTGTTTGCTGGAACCGAGTTTGGTGTATTTTTCTCAATCAACGCTGGGATTGAATGGACACAGTTAAAAGCTGGAGTGCCAACAATCGCTGTACGTGATCTTGAAATTCAAAAGCGCGAAAATGACTTGGTATTGGGCACGTTTGGTCGCAGTTTTTATGTATTAGATGATTACACACCACTGCGTTATTTCAACGTGAGCGATACATTAAAACCTGCTGTGGTTTACCCAATGAAAACCGCCTTGATGTTTAATCAAAGTCGCCCTTTTGGAGGGCCTGGAAAGGCATCTCAAGGAGAAACATTTTTCACCACACCGAACCCACCTATTGGCGCAGTTTTTACCTACATGATGAACGACGATCTGAAAACGTCAAAACAAAAAAGGCTTGAAGCGGAGAAAAAGATAAAAAAGGACAAAGGGGATATTTACTACCCAACACCTGAGGAAATCCGAAGTGAAGACGCTGAACAAGCACCATATCTACTTTTTGTGGTTAAGGACTCCAAAGGCGCAGTAGTAAGAAGATTACAAGCCAAGCCATCCAAAGGAATCCAAAGAATGGTTTGGGATTTTAGATACCCGCCAACATCTCCAGTGGTATTGTCTACCAAAAAACCGGGGAGGTATGGAAGCGCTGACAAAGGACCAACAGCATTGCCAGGGAAGTACACTGTTTCCTTATTTACGGTTGTCAATGGTGTTGCAAAAGAGATTGTTTCCCCTCAATTATTTGAAATTAAACCCCTTAATAATCTAACATTACCAGCAGAAAATAGAGAAGACGTTTTGGCCTTCGAAAAACAAAGCGGTGAGTTATATAGATCTGTGTCAGCGGTAATGAGAACATTGCAAGACGTGGAAAAGAGGTTGAAGTTTATCGAAGTGGCTGTACAATCAACCCCATCTGTTTCTTTAGAAATGCTTAAAAGTGTCCAAACTGCTGAAACTGCCGTTAATGAAATTAAGCGAATTGTATGGGGGGATAATAGTTTGTCCAAAAGAGAATTTGAAACACCCAATACCCTCGCTTTTAGAGTCAGTATGGCGTATTACAGTTCGCTCAACAATGCCTCACAAATTACTGAAACC
>JBLING010000139.1:0-7020 GCA_047639155.1 bacterium | reverse complement strand
GCCATTATGGTTATTGTGACCAAGCTAAATTGGCCGAGTGCTTTTAATGAGACATTCAATCCCAATAAGGAGAGAAAGATATAGAGTGTAGGAAAGCAGATTATACACGTTGCATAAAACAGGATTGGCAGTTTTATACAGGAGGTAATACCTTGAACAAAACTATGTGCAAACCCTATGGTTAGACCATAAATGCCTATACATAGAATGGAAAGTATAAAAAGTGGGATTACGACTTGTTTTGGCAAAGATCCCTTCAGTGCTTGTTTAAACACGTCCAGTTTGTTTTGCAACATATAGTGGATAAAGAACTCAGTATTCATAGTCAAAAGGTTAGATTATGTGTAGATTTAGAACCGAAAACGACAAGGATGAAAAGGGTGGGATATAGGCAAAGCGTGAGTAAACTCATCGTAAACCACAGCCATCTGCGCATAAAGTGGCGATAATGCATCGTGTAGCCCCAAGTAAAAGTGCTGAATACAACTATAAAAAGCGCGCACCCCAACATGACATCTTCATCCACTAATCCTCGACAAATTCCGATTAATGCAAGTGCCATTATAGCTGGGGACAAACCAACTATAGCAAGTTGAGGAAGGTTGGGATACGCAGCATCAGCTAGCGCATGTTTAACTACATGTTCCCAGAAAAACGGAAGCACGGTTGCCATTACCAATATGAGTAGAAAAATCATAGTGAGTGGGATAATTGTGAGCGTTCAAGTTTCCTTATGGAGGTGTATATTTTGTAAAGGATTATTCCTGCGATAATTCCAAATAGGCAGTCAAACAATTGCCAAATAGGAGGGATGCCACGGACGTAACCCATGATTGCTGCTAGCGGTACGATTAGCGCGCAGGCGATGAAGCCGAATTCAACGAGCCATTTATTACGAACAGGATCTCTATAAAGACCAATGAACAATACGGCGAATAAGATGTGGGCGAATACCATCCAGTCTGTACCATACCAAATGAATGGGAACGTCTTGTCTATGGATTGTACGCCATTATTAACGTGCAAAAGCCATTGTTCTTGATTGATAAAGGAACCAAGCTTAACATCGTTGACAAGGAAGGAAACGCCTTGAGGAATCCAAAAAGCAGTTAGCCCGGCGATTAATAGTCCGAGTTGTACCATGATTGTAAGAAATCGTATTTGCCTCATATAAAGTACTTTGTAATTCAAAGTGAATAGTTGAAAAAATATTAATTCAATCCGTTTAGTAAATTTTCCAACGCCGACAAATGATCTTTAAAAGCCTTTCGTCCGACTTGCGTCACGCGGTAGGAGGTCTTGGGTCTCTTTCCAACAAACTCTTTTCGTATTTCTATGTAATCCATTTTTTCCAATGCTGTAATGTGACTTGATAAATTTCCGTCTGTTACTTCCAAAAGCTCTTTCAATGAGTTAAAATCCATCCAGTCGTTGACCATTAACACGCTCATTACTCCTAAGCGTACCCGACTTTCAAATGCCTTATTTATTTTGTCAATCAACTTTTTAGTATTCAGTACAAAGTATTGAGTATTAATACGGTTTCGTTGCTGCGTATAACAGACTCATTATTAATTATTAATTGTTACTGGTTCATTGCTTTCGCGTTCATACTTCCACCACATTACTGTCCCGTATATGATGTGTAGCACGCCAAAACCGAGCGCCCAATAAAACAAGCCATTTCCAATATCAAATGCGGAAATCAAACCAATAATAACTTCAATTATCCCCAAATGACGTATTGTATCAAGGGTATATTTGCTTCCGTGGATTAGACTTAGTCCGTAAAAGATAAGCGTACCAGGGGCAACCATTCCAATATACCCGTGGTACATCATAATGGTACAAAAAATGCCTCCGGCAACTAGTGGTATCGCCATATTGACCAGCATACGCAGTGCAGCCTTGTCCCATATCGTTTGATTGTTCTTTTTGGCGCGTCTCATTGTCAATAGAAAACCAGTGGTGACAGATAATGCAACCACAGCCAATCCCAAAAGGATGAAAACCTTGAATTCGGCTATGCTATGCGCGACGTATCGGGTAGAATAACCTTCAATAAACTCAATGTAGGTTTCAGAGTTCTTAATATACATACGGGCAATATAAGCGCCGATTAATGCATAGGTCCCTGCCATTATTCCGCTCAACCCACTTAAAGATAGGAAACGCGACGAACGCTCCATCAGGGATCGGATTTCTGCAAGGTGCTCAAAATGTGACTTGTCTTCCATTCAAATAACTTTGAAATACAAAGTAAACTACTTTTAATTGAATAAAACAAATTGGTGGGAGATGGATATCCACATTCTTTCGACGAAGACTGCTAAAAGATTATGGTAATTTTGAATCATGAATATTACCATAGGCAGTTTAATTACCTTAGTTGTTGCAGGCTTGTTAATTCGATTTGCGACAAAATTCTTGCTTAAGCTTGTTGGTTGGGTATTGATAATCGGTCTTGGGATATATGCGTTGTACCATTTTGGTGTTGGGCCGTTTGAGCAAAATCCCATATCCATTCAAACATGGGAATCCAAATATTGTGACAACCAAGAAGACATGGTGACTTGTGATTGCATTGTAAATCCAATCAAAAACGATCTTGAAAGTCGATTTACAGTTGATGAATTACTAGAGATTGAAAAAGATCGTGCGCAGTTACTTTATGTTGTTCAACGCAGCTTTACCGCGGTGAAACCACAAATTCAGCGCTGTTTGGGAAATGCCAACGCAGAGAATGCTTTGGAAAACTTTAAGAACGACTTAATCCCAGTGGATAATGATGTTTTAGAAGAAATAAAAAGGCTAGCAGATAGCATTAAAGAAGGCGCCCAAAATCAATTGGATGAGTTTACATCCAAAAAGGAATCCTTAGATAGTAAATACGAAGACTAGTTTACGCGCCTAAAGCGTTCCGAAGGTCCTGAACTTGACTTTCCCACAACAGAGAGATCTCCTCCGTTTCTTCTTCATCCGCCCAATCGGTAACTATGAGTGCAATATCGTTTGTCAACTCATCTTTTTGAATCTCCATTTCGAAATACTCGTCCTCTGGATTGTCCAACCATTTAAAACGGACGTATTTCCCATTTACCTTTTTTAAGAGTTCAGCAACGTTCTCCTCACCATCCCATAAAAAAACATAATTTTTGCCCTTGACGTTAACATCGTCAGCAAACCATTCAACTAGTCCCGAAGGGGTAGATATATAGTTAAAAAGAATGTTCGGAGACGATTTAACAACAAATTCTAACTCCAACTTTACTCGTTCCATGTCTCAACTTTTCAGATTTTTCAAATTAAATACTATTTGCCAAATAAAAAAGGGTTCATCGACTTATTTTTACCGCGTAATTCATATGGAAGAGGGATATTTTTACAGACGGAGATTGCTTTATGTTGTTTGGTTGATTTGCATTACCATAGGAACTGTAATCGTACTCAGTACAAACAAGGGTGATACAATACTGTACCTAAATCAGTACTACTCTGCATTTACAGTCGCTATATTTACGTTTTTCACCCGTTTAGGGGAATGGGCTGGGTTTCTAATTCCATTCGTTTACTTAATGGTATTTAAACCAATTAAGTATCAAATAGGGTTTCTTCTGGTTGGCTTGCTCACTTTAGTACTGGTTTATTTTTTTAAACACATTGTATATCCAGACACCCTGCGACCCATTGTATTTTTCGAACAGCACATGGTAGAATTGATAAACCGACCCGAAATGCCTTTAAACCGCAAACACACATTTCCTTCGGGTCACACTACAGCCGGTTTTGCTTATTTCTTTTACGCAGCACTGTGCGCAGATAAACGCATTTTTACCATGCTATTTTTTGCATTGGCTTTCTTAGTCGGATTTTCTAGGATATTCCTAGCGCAACATTTTGTATCTGATGTAGTGGCTGGATCTGCATTAGGTGTGGCTATAGCGACTTTGGTTTATTTCTACATTATCTATAAAAACAGTTTTAACAAGCCCTTTTTAAACAAGAAGTTGTTTAATGGATAAGCTTTCATCCAAAAGATTTCAGCAGTTAATCACGCTTACTGGCGTGCTGTTTTTTGTTCCGTTTCTTGGTGGTGTGCACTTGTTTGACTGGGATGAAATCAACTTCGCCGAGTCTGCGCGTGAAATGCTTGTGACTGGAAACTTCCGACAAGTAATGGTCAACTTTGAGCCTTTTTGGGAAAAGCCGCCGTTGTTCTTTTGGTTACAGGCCTTGTCTATGAAGGTGTTCGGCGTAAATGAATTTGCTGCCCGATTCCCAAATGCTATAGTTGGGATTATCAGCCTTCAAGCCATTTATCACTTTGGTCGCAAAATAATAGGGGAAATAACGGCACGTTGGTGGGTAATACTTTACCTAGCGTCCATCACACCGCATTTTTACTTCCATTCAGGCATTATAGACCCGCTGTTTAACCTTTTCATCTTCACAAGTATCATTCAGCTGTATTACGCGAAAAACAAGGGTTTGACCAAGCATTGGGTTTATGCTGGTTTACTTTTAGGTTTTGCAGTATTAACTAAAGGCCCGGCAGCCGGTTTAGTGGTCTTATTGGTTTTGATGGTAATGTGGGTTCGCAATCGCTATCGCTTATGGTTCACTTGGTACCAAGTCTTGCTGTTTGGTGTTTTAACCCTGAGCATGACAAGTTTATGGTTCTTACCTGAGTTGATCTTAAATGGTCCAGGATTCATTGAAAACTTTATCGCTTATCAGATTGATCTTGTCCAGAATCCAGTAGCATCTCACGGACAGCCTTGGTTCTATCATCCCGTAGTATTGCTGATAGGATGTTTTCCTGCCAGTATATTGGCTATTCGAAGGTTTACCGTCAAAAATGAAGGTGACAGCTTTGAGCTTTTGCTAAAAACAATGTTTTGGGTTGTACTAATCCTGTTTTCCTTGGTGACAACCAAAATTGTACATTATTCATCTTTATGTTATTTCCCGCTAACTGGGTTGGCCGCAATTCGATTGGCACAATGGCAAAAAGAGAAGCGCATATTCGCATTTGAAAAGATTGGTTTAATTCTCCTTTCTACACTCTGGTCCATAATTTTTATAGCTGTTCCTGTGGCAGGTTTGACAAGGTTTATTTGGTTGGATAAATTCCCCAATTTAATATCAGATTCATTCACAATTCAGAACATCATTGTCGTGACAAATTGGACGGTATTTCACGTTATGATTGGAGGTGTTGCAGTCGGAGCTTTGTTTACGCTGCTTATGGGTTTGCTTCAAAATAAACGCTTAATAACTGCTTATTCATTGTTTGGGTTTGGGGTGTTCCTAGTGCTGTTTCTGGGGTTTACAGTGCCACAAATAGAACGCCATACCCAAGGATCCATAGTCTCGTTTTATAATTCAATTGCCGAAGAAGATTGTTACATTGACGTATACAAGTTTAAGAGCTATGCGCACTATTATTATGCGAAAACAGAGCCGTTAAGGGCAGACGATAGTTTGTTTAATGTTCGTGGACAAAAACTAATCGATATGGGTGTTTCATCGCGCATATCCTTGAATGAAACACAGCGTAAGGAATACAGTCAACATGAGATGAAGTGGTTTTTAACAGGAGATATCGACAAACCTGTTTACCTCGTTGCTCAACCAAGAAAGGCGCAAGAAATAGCGGTATTGCCTGGTTTTGAATTGATTCAAAATACAGGTGGTTACTGGGTTTATAGGAGAATGCCGGAAAAGAGATGATTTTAGATCTAATTCAACTTCAACTTAATCTTAATCTTAAACTCAGTGCACTCGATCTCCACGGTACTCAAGGCGGGATACCAAATCAGCCTCAAATTCAAGAAATGCGTCCCACCGCTCTTTTACGTAAGATTTGTCACCAAACTCTTCGGCCAAATCAATAAACAGTCGGTAATGACCGGCCTCCGAAACCATAAACTCGTGGTAAAAGGATTTTAGTGCGTCATCCGAAACATGCAGTGACAGTAGTCGGAAACGTTCGCAGCTTCTCGCTTCAATCATTGCACAAACCAATAATGCCTCAACGATATGGGTATTGATGTTTCCCCCTTTTATTGTGAACTTCTGCAATTCCTTGACATAGTCATCTTTCCTTGGCTTGCCCAATGTATAACCTCTTGTATTAAGTTCCTTTAAGACCTTTCTGAAATGACCCCATTCTTCAGCAACAATAGGAGAGACCTTCTCAACAATACTTGGGTAATTCGAAAACCGGACAATGAGTGAAATACCAGATGTGGCAGCTTTCTGTTCGCAAAAAGCATGATCAACAAGAATTTCTTCTATTGTCTTTTCAGCAATATTGACCCAGCGTGGATCTGTAGCCATTTTTAACCCGAGCATATTATTTAGAATGTGGTCTTAAACGAAGCGAATTTACCGTATATAATTCTATAATAGATTGCGAATTATCAGTCATTAAAAAAGCAGGATAATGTATGCCTTCAATGGCTTTAAAGTTCCCTTCAAATTTGGTTAGTACTTCTGGTAACTTTAATGACCAATCTAAGAATAACACGGTGTTGTATGCAGTATCTGCGTGTTTTGCAAAACTCCAATAGCGCCTATCATATTCTGGATACAAGGTTTGGAGTGAGGGCTGCAGCGCCTTACATCCATAAGTATACTCATCCGTTTTATAATGGAATACCAAAAGATCCGCTTCGTACCGGTCTTGCATGGCGCTCATTTCTACACACTCCAAACACAATTTGTCGATTCTGATCACTTGAACTACTCCAGTATTACCACGTACGCTTGCTTTTGCTTTTATTGGGACATCATAAAGCTGGTAAACAAACCCAACTACGCCAACTACAAAAATGAGATACGTCACTATTGCTCGTTTTGAGGTAACAACAAAATGCAAAGCTAAGACCAATACAAAGGGCAAAGCCAAATACATTCTTGAGTATGGGAAGAAGGTTGAATACGTGCCATCTAATGTTTTGTTCAACGATAAGGTCGCCAATAAGAACAAAATTACTGTGCTCATAATGAGTCTTT
>JBLING010000138.1:0-7040 GCA_047639155.1 bacterium | reverse complement strand
TTTTACCAACCTCTGCCCTAGCATGTACCACGATTTGGTTCTCATGGGCAGTTTGATTGTACATAATCTCATCATTACAGCCAAAAAGCGCAATTATGATCACTCCGAATGTTATGTATTTAAAACTCGATTGCATAGTTAACTGATGGCAAAACTGGTAGAATTGAAACCGGCTGAAAAGTCAACCCACCAGAAGCGTTTAGGCTAGAGTTGACATAAAAAACGTTTTGACGATTGTAGACATTGTAAATTGTAAAACTCCATGTCTGACGGGCGTTTCCAATGTCTTTTTTATGATGAATACCTACATCTAAACGGTGGTATGCTGGTAATTTTAGATTGTTTTTGCTTCCGTATTGTTCAATTAGGTATTGCTGATTTTCTACGGTTATCAGATAATGCACTTCAGGAGCTGTTAAATAGTTACCAGAAGCATAAGACCAGGTGCCGCCAAATGACAGGTTTTTATTAACTTGATAATGCACTACCGCTTTAATATCATGTCTTCTATCGAATTGAAACGGGAACCATTCCCCTTCGTTTATTGACTCAATAGATCGTTCACTTTTCGACAATGTATACGCCAACCAACCATTGAGTTTGCCTTTTTCTTTTTTTAGCATCGTTTCTATGCCTTTCGACCTTCCTTTACCAACAAGAAGTGCTTTATCCCATTCGGCTATAAAATCAGCAACCCCGTTTTTATATTCTATAATATTTTCAAACAGTTTGTAATATCCGTTGATTTTCAAAGCCAAACGTGGATTAATTTTTCGGGTATAACCTGCCAAATAATGTGTGCAATGCATCGGTGCTATATCCTCATCGGCTGGTATCCAAATATCAATCGGAATGCCGAGTAGGTTGTTCGGTACAAAAAGCATGAATTGACTTGTCTTAGCAAATCCTGCTTCAATTCTGTTTTTTGATTTTATATCGGTTGAAACGTTTATACGCGGCTGAAATGAACGATACTCCACTTCATTGTCGAAGTTCACAAAGTGTAATCCTGCCATTATTTTAAAGCCTTTTTTAGCGTAAACATCGCTTAAAAAATAGCGTTGTTCCAATATTCTAGCGTCTCTAACTTTGAATATTGTATCGTAATAAATGAAGTCATTTTCTTGCAAAAAATATTGTGAATTTGACGGTGAAAAATTGTGCCAAATATTTTCCATCCCAAAAACAAAAGCATGGTGGTGTTTGGGTAATGTCCGTACGTATATTCCTGTTTTAACATCTGAAATTTTACTTTCATAAGCCAACCGTGTATTTCTCGAATACAAATCGTCTTCATTTTGAATGGTTAAATTGTATTCATTCTCATGAGTGAAACCGTATTGTGTAAAGCCGGTTTTGATATGTAAGCTCAGTGAATTGTTTATCCAAGTTTTATAACCGCCTGTTAACAACACATTTGACTGCACAAAAACGTCATTTTGATCTTCCTTTACGTTATCACTATTAAATCCTTCAGAGTTCCCACGTATGTAGCCCTTATCGCCTCCAAAGTAGCCTGTGAGGTATGCATGTGACTTTTCCGAGAACTTGTGATTTATAGTACCTGTTATATCATAAAAGTAATATTTGAAGCGGGACAGTTCGTTTTGCGTTTGAATTTGCTCGTAAAACAGTGGGAAGAAGTCTGTAAACGAGCGCCGCCCAGAGAGTAAGAATGAGGTCTTACCTTTATTAAGTGGACCGTCAATCATCCCCTCCAATAAAACGGGGTTCACGTTAATTTTAGAATTCCACTGCTGAAAATCCCCCACTTTGCTTTTAACATCTAAAACAGAAGACAACCGTCCACTGTATTGCGGCGGGATTGAATTTTTATAAAAGGATATACTTTGTAGTGAATTTTCATCGAACACCGAAAACAACCCAAACAAATGCATTGGGTTATACAATTCCATGCCATCAAACAGAACAAGGTTTTGATCTTTCCCTCCGCCTTGGACAACCATTCCACCGTTTACCTCAACCGTACTTTGAATTGATGGTAAAAAACGTAAGCTATTTAAAACCCCTGGAGAGCCTGCAATTGAAGGGATTTTGCTCAATTCTGCAATGTTGATATTCACTCCTCCGGTTTTGCGTACCATTAACAATGAGTCGTATACGCGAATGAACGAAGGATTTAGTCTGTTATCAGGACTAAGGAAATATGATTTTGGTGCAGATGTAGAAACTGACAATTCCAACCAACCACTTTTAAAACCCGGATAGTGCATTGTGATTTGCGCGGGTAGGCTTATGATTTCTATTCTAAAAAAACCATCTTCATCGGTTTCTACCCAATTGTTGTTATTGACAACCAGAGCGCCTACAACTGGCTGCTTACTCGAAGAATCTAGGACGAAGCCAGACCAAATGAAAGGTTGTTGTTTTAATTTTCGCCTAAAAACCAAACTGTTGGCTCCAACACATACATATTCTACACCTTGTTTCTCTGTAATTGTATTGAGTAATGTTTCAAGCTTTTGATCGGTAACGTCTACATTGTATAATTGATCATCAAAAACGGTGGATGCATAACTAATCGTAAATTTATGTTTGTCTGCCAACGCTTTGATAAACGTTTCGGCTGTAGATTTTTGCCCTTCAAATGATACCTTCTTGTCGAGAAAGTCACATTGCGCAAAAGACACACTGAAACAGTGGGTCAATAGAGCGATAAAAAGTAATGTTATACGGGCGTGAATAGTCACCCGGTAAATCTACTAAAATAACGTGTAGATTTGGCCTTTCTTCTTGGCCTTTAGATTGGTAACCAATTCGATGGTTTCGATGATTTCTTCAACGCTTGCCCCAGCCAATTCCATTGTAAACCTTTCATTTTTAATAGATTTAGGCGCCGTTACGACGAGTCCTGTACTTTCCTTTAGATCGGATAAAATTACTTTCAGCGGCGTGTCATAATAATCCAACACTTTGTGCTGAAACGATTTCAACTCCGCTACATCCATTTGAGAACGTGAAACCACCCCACCATTATCAGCAGTAAAATCAATTTGATCTCCTGCAGTTAATGTTACGGTCTGATTGCCAACATGCACTTCAACAATCCCGGTATTTACACCGACTGTGGAGGAGTGGTCATCTGTTCTAATAAGAAAAGTAGTTCCTTTAACAGTGGCAGTGAGGTGGTTTGTAACCACCTCAAACACCCTGTCTTTATCCGGTTTTACGACAAAAAAGGCCTTTCCATTTAACCGCATTTTACGACTTGAGCGGTTAAAGTGTTTATCTATGTTTAGTTTCGATTGATTATCAATGTATACATGTGATCCATCGGACAATCCAAATACTTTAGAATTATCTTTGGTTTCAACGAGCTCACCTGGAGTGAAACCATCTTGTGTTAACGTATTAATAAAAAATGTAGCCGACAAAACGAGTAGCACAACAGCAGCGACCCTGTAAAACACCTTAAAATAATTTGGTCTCATTGGTTTAACAACCGGAGCAACTGGCTCACTTTTAAAGGCTTCCCAGCCGATAGTTGTATCGAATGAAACATCAGAAGGAAACTGAGCTTGACCTGAAGCGTCCCAAATGCGTTGCGCGTTTTCATAGGATGCCGCAAATGTTTTATCGGTTGCTAGTAATGCTACAAACTCTTCCTCCTGGCTTGGAGTCAGACTTTGCATCAAATAGCCATAAATCAGTTGTTCCTTGTTCATATTTTAAATAGACATTAGATTAACCCGCATACGCAAGTAATTCAATGTGTTTCTGTTTTGTTGACTTTCGTCTAACCAATCAGTTAGTTCTCGAGTTTCCTCTGCACTGCACTGATTTAGTAAATACCTTAACAAGGTATTTCCTTGTAAATAATTCATAATTCCGGATTATGTCTATAAGACACATTTCACGGCAACATCCCCCACCCTAATTATTAAATTATTGACAAACGACTAATTCTCAGCGTCATAAATTTTATTCTTAAGGTACTTCAATGCTTTTCCAATTTGATTTTCGACTGTTTTAGGCGCAATGTCCATTAAAGCCGCAATTTCTTTGTATGATTTGTCCTCTTCCCTACTTAACCGAAAGATGTACTGTCTTTTTGGAGGGAGTGTATTGATTAATAGTTCCAATTGAACCTTTAACTCTTTGCCGACCAATTGTTCATCTATGTTGTATGATGACTCAACATCTTCATGTTCTAAGTGCTGTAATACATCTTGTTTTCTTTGATAGTTTAAGACTTGATTCTTTACGGAACTAAGCAAATAGGATTTTGGGTTCGAGATTTCCCTAAAATCAGTTTTGTTCTCCCACAACTTCAAAAACACTTGCTGAACGGCGTCCTGAGCAAGTTCCATATCCGAGCAATAAAAATGCGCGAAACGGCATAAGTCTTCGAAATACAAAAAGTACTGCTTTTTAAAGCTTTCTTTCAATTTGGGGTTGAATTGGGTAAACGAAATTAGGCTTTGGAGCCATCAGATAGTCCAACGACCTACAATGAGTTTTAGTGTATTGACAAAAATGCGTACTGATTATTAGGCATTTACCTTTTCATTGATTTCAAATCCACCTTAAACATCGTCGAGGTTGAACGATTTGTGTGCACACGGTTTCCTTCTTTTTCGACAAATATGTTCGCTTCACAAAAAATCAGTTGCCCACCTACTTTGGTTACACGGCCTTCCGCAATTAAGGTATCTCCTATTCCTGGGTTAAGAAATGAAACATTCAAATCGGTAGTTACAACGCCAAAGTGTTTGGGAACCAAAGAATACGCTGCAAAACCCATTACAATGTCAGAAGCAGTCGCCATTACCCCTCCATGCACAAAATAGTTCTGCTGCAAATGCTTTTCTTCCAACTTTAAACTGCCAAGGACAACACCCAATTGAATGTCATCCAATTTGAATCCAACTAGTTTCATAAAAAACTGGCGCTGAAGTTTCTCCTCAATGTCGGCCTTGTAATCAGGGTTTAGACATACGAAATCTTTACTCATCATCATCAAATAACATATTATTTAAAGCAGTTTGCAACTCTGCCAACTTATGTTGCTCCTTGCGCATTCGAGTCAAACGTATGCCTTCCTGATATATATCTTCAGCCCGGTCAACGTTTTTCTCTTCTTGAAAAAGCTTTCCCAAATGGTAATAAGTTGCCGTATAGTCGGGATCTCTTTTTATTAGATTTTCAAATATATCCTTGGCTTTTGACTTCTCATTTATCCCAATATATTCAATCGCCAAAGCGTAATTTAGGAAACTATCATCAGGCTCTTTTTGCAAAAAATCTTCCAGCTGTTTTATTCTACTCATTCCGAATTATAAATGGCAAATTTCCTTAATTTTGCTCCACTTTTTTCACGTAACGGAATAAATATTTTACATGGATATATTAGTTTGTTTGAGTGCGGTACCCGACACGACAACCAAAATCACTTTTACCGATAACAACACACAATTTAATAAGGACGGTGTGCAGTTCATTATCAATCCATATGATGAATTGGCGCTTACTAAGGCATTAGAAATTACTGAAGCACAAGGCGGCGAAGTGACTGTTGTAACAGTTGGAGACGCAAGTGTGGAGCCAGTGATGCGCAAAGCATTGGCTATTGGTGCACACAAGGCAATTCGCGTTAATACGGTTGCTCAAGACGGTATGCATGCTGCTCAATGTATTCAAGAAGCAATTGGTGATACAAAATATGATATCATCTTCACAGGTCGTGAATCTATTGATTACAATGGTGGCCAAGTAGCAGGTTTACTTTCAGAAATGCTAAACATGAGCTTAGTTAACGTTGTGACTTCAATAGAATTTAATGGACAAGAGGTGACTGCAGTTAGAGATATAGATGGCGGAAGAGAAACAGTATCTGCTTCCTTGCCTTGTGTTTTATCCGCTCAAAAAGAATTATGCGAACCGCGAATACCC
Organism: bacterium; assembly: GCA_047639155.1. GTDB lineage: Bacteria > Bacteroidota > Bacteroidia > NS11-12g > UBA9320 > UBA987. Next base: position 1,127 of record JBLING010000138.1, on the reverse strand, counting down.
AATATGCGTGGCATAATGCAGGCTAGAACTAAGCCGTTAACTGTGGTAGAATCTGCAGTTAATTATTCAGCAACTCAATACGTTGGATACGAATTACCTGAAGCAAAGCAGGGGGTAAAATTAATCGACCCAAACAACGCAGGAGAATTAATGGATTTATTGAGATCAGAGAAAAAATTATTATAGTATGATTTTAGTTTTTGTAGAGATAGAGGGTGGTTCGATAAAAAAATCATCAAAAGAAGCCTTAACATATGGTGCCGACTTGGCAGCCGCGACAGGCGTAAAGTGTGCGGCAATAGGAATTGGTGCCTCGGACGTAGTTAGTAACCTTGGGCAATACGGTGCCAATCAAACTTTTGCTGTTACCGGCAGTGGTTTAGACACCTTTACCCCAGAGGGCTATAGTTTTGCGATTAATGAAGTTGCAAATCAAAATGGCGTCAATACGGTAATCATTTCAGGATCATATACAGGAAAAAGTCTTGCACCAAAAGTAGCAATCAAGTTAGGTGCAGCCTTAACAACGGGTGTAGTTGCTATGGCACAGAGCAATGGTGATTTCCAAGTAAGGAAAACATGCTTCTCAAACAAAGCGTTTTCAAACGTTCAAGTGAACTCTGAGAAAAAGGTAATAAGCATAGTGCCCAACTCATATGAGGTTAAAGCATTTGATACTCAAGCCGATGTGCAATCAATCAACATTGATGCTTCAAGCGTTATTAAATCAAAATCGATAAGCATCGACAAAGTGGTGGGTAAAATACCACTGACGGAAGCGGAATTGGTTGTTTCTGCAGGTAGAGGTTTGAAAGGACCGGGAAACTGGGGAATGATAGAAGAATTGGCAGAAGTATTGGGTGCCGCCACAGCATGTTCTAAACCGGTTAGCGATATGGATTGGAGACCACACAGTGAACACGTTGGTCAGACAGGCATAACTATAAAACCTAATTTATATATTGCGGCAGGAATCTCTGGTGCCATTCAACACCTTGCAGGCGTGAGTGGTAGCAAAGTTATTTGTGTGATCAATACAGACCCTGAAGCGCCTTTCTTTAAGGCCGCGGATTATGGTATTGTCGGAGATGCTTTTGAAGTAATTCCTAAATTAATAGCCCGAGCAA
>JBLING010000137.1:0-7061 GCA_047639155.1 bacterium | reverse complement strand
GGAATCAGAATTGAAAACAAAGCCTGACCAGCTTAAAATCAATTTGGATAAGCTTGACAGTCAAATTCAAGAATTAAATACTTCGTTGGACGAGGGTACGGAAGAAATTAAGAGGAAACAGTTCGAAGAATCTATCCTTGAGTATAAAAATGGGTTGAGCGCTCATAAAAAAAAGTTAGAGAAAGCACAACGAGACAGGAATCGCATGAATTTGTTCAAGTTCATTGGCGTCATCGCAATTATTATTATTGCAATTGTTAATCGACGAAATAGAAAGGAAACAGACAGATTAATGAACGAGGCTTTAGAGAAAATTGAAACAATCAAAAACGATTCAAAAGATCAGAGCGAATAAGTTCCGTTCAAGAATGGATTATATTGCTTTTCATGTCCCACAGTTGTTTCGGGTCCATGACCTGAATACACCAGAAAATCATCCGGCAATGTCAATAATTCATCCTCTATTGACTTGATTAATATGTCTTTATCACCTCCAGGTAAATCTACCCGACCTACACTGTGACGAAATAATACGTCACCAGCAATAACAAATCGTTCTTCTTTAGCAATGAAGGATATGCTCCCCGGTGAGTGACCAGGCGTAAAAACAATTTCCAATTCCGATTCACCAAAAGTCAAGGCTGTTCCTTCCTTTAAAAAGGATGTAGGACGTGGTGACACCTCATATGGTATTTGATACATCATTGCTGTCGGAGTTCCACTATCCAACACCGGAATATCCAATTCGTGCATGTAAAACGGTATGTTGAATTTCTGCACACAAAATGCATTTCCAAGAATATGATCAATATGACAATGTGTATTGATGAGTTGAACTGGTTTCAGGTTGTGTCCTGCAATGAACGTACACAACTCCATTTGCTCGGTAGCATTCGAACAGCCAGGGTCAATGATCAAACAATCCAAAGTATCATCCCACACTAGGTATGTGTTTTCTTGAAATGGGTTAAATGTAAAACGATGGAGATGAATCATGCCGCGAAAATAAGGCTGGAAAGCAGATATAAATTAGTCTACTCTAGTGGTTTTGTTGTAACGCACTCCACGCTCCGCTAAATACTCAAGAATAAACGTAAAGCAATCTTTATGCTTACCTATCAATTCAGGCGGAAACACACCCTTTGACTTGAAAAGTCCTTGTAAAACCATATTGGCTGCAGCGGTTGCCGTATAACCCGTACAACGTGCCATCGACGATGTTTTGGTTGTCTCGTCATATTCGTCGTACAAATCGTATTGAATAGTTAGTGATTTGATATTGTTATCATAACCCTTAACCGTTACACGCATCACCGTGATTTCTGGTTCCTCCTCTCCCAGCTTCCATTCCTTAAACAACAATTGGCTCGTAAATTGGATTGGTTTGACTTCTACCCCATTCACTTGAATTGAGTCTATACTGAAGAATCCTGTTTCTTTTAAGACCTTAATGTATTCGACATGACCGGGATAGCGCAATGTTTTCTCCTTCATGTTTGGTATATGTGGCATGGTTTCGATGATAGACCTTAGTCCATCTGAATTAAAGGATTCAAGCGTCCCAATGTTGTCAAATTCAACGTATTCACAGTCCGTAAGTGGCTCCCTCACTATTATCTGACCATTTTCAACGTATCTTGCTGGTCGTGTGTATTCTTCAATTACATCGATTGGAGAAAAAGGTGCTTTGTAGTTAAAAGGCCACTTCTTTTGTTTCGGCAAACCACCTACGAGACATTCAAAATCTGTCACTTTTAGCTGCGTATCGTAATATCCTAAAATGATATTGTCCATCCCTGGAGCAACGCCACAATCGACAATAGCCGTTACACCATGTTGCTTTGCGAGGGCGTCTAATTCAAGTGCATTTTCCGGAAAAAATGAAATGTCCACTACGTCCTTTTTCGACTCAATAATCGCTTTTAATGTATTGAACCCGAGAAAACCAGGCACGGCACAAACGACCAAATCAAAGGGTAATATAGCACGTTTAACACTCTCTATTTCAGTGACATCCAACACTTGAGTCTGCAAATTATTATCGCGACTCTGTACTTTATCTAAAACCGCTTGGCTTAAATCAGTCACGGTCACAGTATGATTTTTCACCAGATCCAATGCCATTGCACTTCCGACCATTCCGGCTCCTAAAACGATAATATTGCTCATATTTCTCGAATGAACATAAAATCTTTGAAAAGTCTAATATTTCTCTGATTAAATAACATATTTCAATACTTAATACGATGGGAGAATCAATTGGGGTTAGCTATGACAGGGTAAAGTAAAGTGGTAAAATTGTCAAAATTGATATGCGCCAAAATGAGGTATTCCAAAACAAAGTACGACCCAAAAATTCACAACCGAAAATCCAAAAGATTAAAAGGTTATGACTATTCAAAAGCTGGATGTTATTTCATAACAATAGTCTGTCAAGATAGAATTTGTCGCTTTGGCCATGTGGAAAAAGGAATAATGATTTTAAATCAATTTGGACAAGTTGCTCATGATGAATGGGCAAGATTATCAGATCGATTTCTTGACATTAAACTGGATGCCTACCAAATTATGCCAGATCATATGCACGGCATTATTAAAATTGTGGGGAAATTGTGGCAACGCAATTATTATGAACATATAATCCGAAATGGGAATGCACATCATAATATCTCGGAATACATTATAAACAATCCAGAAAAATGGATGATAGACAAAATATATTCAATCTAAAAACGAAATTATACATGTGTCGATTTGGAGATGTCAATAAAACCCGAGCTATCACCATCCTGCAATTATCACACAAGACAACATACTGAAAGAAGGGTGATTATCAAATAATTTTGCCCTTACTTACAAGTATCAAACACACTTTATTAAATTTACACCCTATGAAAAAATGCTTAATTCTCGGCCGCAAAGGCACAGTTGTGAACGAAGTTGCAACGGCAATAAACTTAACCAACATTGAATTATTTGAAGGTACGTCTCTAGAAGAAGTTAAGAATACAATGGAATCTCACGATATAGATGTCGTAATTATGGGAGCAGGACTGGACATAAAGCTCCGACTTGAAATAATAGAATATGTGTTCAGTCAAAGCAAATCAACTACAGTGCATATGAAAGACTGGGATTCTGGTCCAGGGGGTATGTTGCCATTTGTGCTAAAGGTTTTAACTGGTATGTAACGAACTATTTATTTCAACCGTACTAAATATACCAACTCAAATTTCATGACCCTACAAATTGTCTATGCTTTTCTATCCCTATATGTCTGCTGGATATGGTTGGATTATTTCAGGTTAATTGACGTTTACCAGCGACTAAGTCTCAAATACATATTACCTACTTTTATTCTTGGAGGACTTTCAACCGTTGGGTTAATACTTCTATTTAAAACCTTAGGAATTCAAAACTTTTCAGTGCTCAACGGCGACTTCATCCACGACTTTCGAAACTGCGTCATCAATATTGGTTTGGTAGAGGAAGTCACTAAAATGATTCCTTTCTTAATCGCTGTGTTTTTATTTAAAAAGCAATTAACGGAACCGATTGACTATATCATATTTGCTTGCGCTTCGGCACTCGGTTTTTCCATGGTTGAGAATTATCTGTATTTGATTCAATATGGAGGAAGTGCACTTATATCTCGTGCAGCAATGCCCACTATCAGTCACATGTTTGATACCTCGTTGGTGGCTTATGGCATTGTTCGGTACCGCTTTCATCCCAGCAAACCCCATATTTTATCTGTTGGACTATACCTAATATTGGCAGCCGTTTCACATGGTCTTTATGATTTTTGGCTGATGTTCCCTGGTTCAATAGAGTGGAACACACAAATGGTTACAGTCGTTTATTTTTTAATAACTGTCTCTTGGTTTGCGACCATTTTAAATAATAGCACAAACAATTCCACGTATTTCACTTATGGCATGGTGATCAAGTCAAACAAAGTATCAAGAAGGCTAATGTTGTATTACCTCGTTGTAGTGTTGGCTCAGGTAGTGATAATTGGTTTTGAAGAGGGTGCAGTAATGGGGTACCTGATGTTCATAACGTATATACTTACGTATGGCATTACTCTGGGTGTAATTTGCATTAGACTCAGTCGATTTACGTTGATAAAAGATCGATGGTTTAAACTCAAGATCGAGTTGCCAATTATCATTAGTTCGTTTGGTGACCAGAGCAACGGATATGCATATCAGCGGCTACGCGTTCGGGGCGAAGCATATAACGAAGTGGAAATTGCCCGATATTACCATCAATATTTTGAGATTAAACCGTTGACATATAGAAGGTCACAGCTTGGAGAAGAAAAGACAGTTTTCCTTAATGAGAAGATCTTTTTGAAGAACGACGAATCTTTTTTTGTTGTTCAGATGTATGAAAATATGTACGAAGAAAGTGATCGTTATTATTTACTAAAACACAAACGATCCGGAAAAACGACAACTGCAGATGGAAGACCAATTGCTGGTTTGATGACCGTTGAAAATATCTCACAGCTCTCAGATACTACTTTAGGTATTAAAGATTTTAAATTTATAGAGTGGGTTACTTTAACGCAATCCCCGGTTAGCTTGAACCTATCAACCACAAAAAAAGCCCTAACCGAATAACGATCAGGGCCTTGTTAAATGTGTTTCTGCGCTATAAGTGAATTACCTCACCATACGCCGCTGCTGCAGCTTCCATCACAGCCTCACTCATTGTTGGGTGCGGGTGGACAGTCTTAATTATTTCGTGACCAGTTGTTTCTAGCTTACGGGCTGCAACAACTTCTGCTATCATCTCAGTCACATTCATTCCAACCATGTGAGCGCCCAAGAACTCCCCATACTTGGCATCAAATATTACCTTTACAAAACCTTCTTTGGCTCCAGCAGCAGCAGCTTTACCACTTGCTGAGAAAGGAAATTTGCCAATCTTCAATTCGTAACCGGCTTCCTTTGCTTTCGCTTCTGTATAACCTACAGATGCGATTTCAGGAGAACAATATGTACACCCTGGAATGTTTCCGTAATCCAACGGTTCTGGGTTTTCACCAGCAATTTGTTCAACGCAAATTATGCCTTCAGCACTCGCAACATGTGCCAATGCAGGCCCGTCAACGATGTCGCCAATTGCATAAACACCTGGAACGTTGGTTTGATAATAATCGTTAACAACAACTTTTCCTTTATCGGTTTTAACACCCATAGTCTCCAACCCAATGCCTTCTAAATTACTTTGTATTCCAACTGCAGACAAAACGATTTCCGCAGATATTTCTTCCATGCCTTCTGCTGTTTTAATCGACACATTGCAGTCTTTTCCTTTGGTATCCACTTTTTCGACGGACGAAGACGTCATCACCTTGATGCCTTGTTTCTTAAATTCTTTTTCAACCGTTTTGGACACGTCTATATCTTCGTTCGGAACAATGTTTGGCAGAAACTCTACCAATGTTACGTCTGTTCCCATTGCGTTATAGAAATACGCAAACTCACTGCCAATAGCGCCACTACCTACAATGACCATAGATTTTGGAAGCTTAGGTAAAACCAAGGCCTCGTGATATCCGATTACTTTTTTCTTATCGATTTTAAGATGCGGCAATTCACGCTCTCTTGCTCCTGTTGCTAAGATTATGTTTTTGGCTTCAACAATCAATTTTTTGCCGTTGTTGTCTACTTCTACTTTTCCTTTTCCAACCAATTTACCAAAGCCAACATGGACTTCGATTTTATTCTTCTTCATTAGAAATTGGATGCCCTTGCTCATTCCATCCGCAACATCTCTACTGCGTTTAACCACTGCAGAAAAATCAGCCGAAGCGTCTTTTACAGATATCCCGTAGTTGGATGCTTGATTGATATAATCAAAAACCTGTGCTGATTTCAACAATGCTTTTGTTGGAATACATCCCCAGTTTAAGCATACACCACCCAATTCTGATTTCTCAACAATCCCAACTTTCAAACCCAACTGAGCGCCTCTAATTGCTGCTACATATCCACCAGGACCACTCCCGATTACCAATAAGTCTAATGCCATTATTTATTTTTTTGCAAATGTATAATTAAGTTCAATAACAGTGTGCCTGATTGTATGCTGATTCTGATTATAAATCGAAGACAGAAGGGAAGCTGACTAGGATTGTTTCTACCCTTTTATCGGAATGATAATTATTCGCATTAATGCCCTGAATAAAGTAGCCATGTCGTATGTCTAAGTCTAAATTCCAAGTGTGATATGCAATATTAGGATCGATTCTATTTTCCAAATTATCTTTAACAAAGTCGTACAATTTCGAGTCGAAGGAAATTGAACCAACCTTTTGATACTTAAGCTGTTTGGCTAGTTTAACTGCTTCTTCTATTTGCTCGATACTTGTCATTTCTAATATTGCTGTGGGGATATAAAAACTCGTTCTAAACCCCTGTTGCTCAATAGTCGAAATGTTATAATCTTTTGATTGGGTTTCAACAATAAGTTTTGATTTCACATTGAACTGCTGATCAATCTCAATCAATTCAACCAACGTTGATTCTAAGTTTTTGGGGTCCAAATTTTTTATGTCCAACCAAATTTTCTCAATCTCATTTAAATTAACCTCCGCTAAATAGTCAGATAAGCTTAAGCCACTCATCATATGGTCTTCACCATGGCCAACCATGAGCTTCCCGTCAACGTTTTTAACATCAAGCTCTATCGTTTTTAAACCATGAATTTGGACTTCATTGAGCTTACCTAAACTATTGATTCGGTGGACGCCAATTCTACCGCTCTCCTCCCACGCATGAATAGCTCCAGCATTGTAATCCAAATTCGTATAGTTGTTTTCGTCGTTCTTATAGACAATGGAACCACTTTTGGTTTTAAATGTATCTATGTTGTATTTTGGACTTAAGACATTATACCGATCATCAATTAGTGGCGTTTGAATGTTTGTAAGGTCTAGTGCAAATTGGAAAAAGAGATCATTTGAAAACATCTGACTTTCTGCATTTGCAACACGTTTCCAAGTATCGCTATACCGCGTTTTATATCCATAGTTTGCCCAAACGTAC
>JBLING010000136.1:0-7082 GCA_047639155.1 bacterium | reverse complement strand
AATCAAATTAAGGGCTCAAAGTCAAACTGGTTTGCTACTTTTAAATCATTAGCTGCATAACTTAATTTGAGAAATCCTTAAATTTACAATCCAACCAAGTTAATGCAACAGAACCGTGGATCGGCATATTCGACTAAATATTTTTGATGAAATAATGTAACAGAACCTTTTATTGACTTTTACATATTTATTAAGGACGTGACTAATAGACTTTATATTTCCGTACCGTATACCGTTTTGTCTAAAATAAAATCTTACAAAAACATATCTTGTCATAACCAACAACCAGTCAAACACTTAAACAAAAAAAAGCCCTTCGTGAGAAGAGCTTTTTAGCGGTCCGGACGGGACTCGAACCCGCGACCCTCTGCGTGACAGGCAGATATTCTAACCAACTGAACTACCGAACCGTAGAATAAAACAAATCAGAATTAATTCAGACCGTTTTAAAATGGTGTGCAAATATAGATTTTTGAGTAAAAACAAATTAACTTTTTTTCAATTTTATAAGTAATTCTCACCCTGCCTATTTATTTCTAACTTTGCCCCTCATTTCGAAAGATTCATTGTATGATATTATTGGATTTTGAAAAGCCTATTGAAGAGCTAATCGAACAGTTGGAAAAAGCGCAAGCAACGCACGAAAAAGGGAAGGTCGATATGACCGATACCATTGAGCAGCTTCAAGGTAAAATTGATCAAACACGTAAAAGTTTATATAAAAATTTAACTGGATGGCAGAAGGTGCAAGTCTCTCGGCATCCTGATCGTCCGTACACCTTAGATTATATCAAAGGCATGACAAAGAATTTTATTGAACTCCACGGCGACAGAAATATGGGGGACGACAAAGCCATCGTAGGTGGATTCGCGTCTATCGATAACTATCCCGTAATGATCTTGGGTCACCAAAAAGGTAGAAACACCAAAGAGCGACAATACAGGAATTTTGGTATGGCGAACCCAGAAGGCTATCGAAAAGCACTGCGATTCATGAAGCTCGCCGAAAAATTCAACCGTCCAGTTATTACGCTAATCGACACCCCAGGTGCCTCTCCAGGACTTGAGGCAGAAGAACGTGGACAGGGAGAAGCTATAGCCAGAAACCTTATGGAAATGGCTGTACTTAAAGTACCTATCATATGTATTGTAATTGGTGAAGGTGCTTCCGGTGGCGCCTTAGGCATTGGTGTAGGTGATCGCATAGCTATGCTAGAAAACTCATGGTATTCCGTTATATCTCCTGAAAACTGCTCAACAATCCTATGGCATAGTTGGGAGTTCAAAGAAAAAGCAGCGGAAGCTTTAAAACTAACAGGAGACGATATGTTGAACAATGGTTTGATCGATAAAATCATCAAAGAACCATTGGGCGGTGCCCACAGCGATAAAGAAACCATGTTTAAGACGTTGAAAAACGAATTGAAGCGAACGATTAAGGAACTGAAAGAGCTTAGCCCAGATGAATTAATCAATCAACGCATTGAGAAATTTAGCAAAATGGGTGTGGTTCAGGAAGACTAGTCGAACTCAGGTTAATACATCACACTTCCAGATTCTGGGCCGCAATTAAACAAGACATCTAAAAAACTCAGGTTGGGGATGAAATCATACTTGGTTTCAAATACTTGATTGTATGGCCTAGCTTTCGAGACATTGGACATCACTTCTGGCATCATATTGAACTCCTTCGTTGTCTCAATTTCCTTATCAAAATGTAATCTGTCCATACCAAACTGCACTGTTTTAAGGTTAAGATCTACCAGGTATTTTGGTTTTTTATTTAAAATTTCTTCAAAGTGATGTGCATAGTGCTCATAAAAGGGGGAGCGGTTATACGCCGTTTTAACGCTCCGTAAGTGGTTTGTAACCCAATCTTCCGCATAGCTAATTTGCACGTCTATGAGCTGCTTCCTAGTGCTTTTAACCGTTGGTATCGAAAGACTTTGGCGTCCATTTGGTCCTGCAATCTCATATTTATTTCGAAAACTTTGTTTTACCCAATTCTCATGGATTTCAATTACCGTTTTTTCACCAAAATTAAAATAACTCCACCATGTACTGGAGGGAAATACGAACAATGGTAAGACCTTAGACATTCGGCTCTTTTTCGATCAGCATTTCCAGCAATTCAGATACCTTCTTCTCTAATAGTGGATGCTTGAAATCAGGTGCAATCTCATTTAAGGGTTCCAGGACAAACTTTCGTTCCTGAAGGTACGGATGCGGAATTTCCAATATATCAGATTGGTAGACCATGTTTCCATAAAACAAAACATCAATGTCGATTAAACGTGGTCCCCATTTCTCCTGTCTAACCCGTCCTAAGTCAAGTTCAAGGTGTAAAATAGAATCCAGTACTACAGCTGGTTTGATATTGGTTGAATAAATTACAGCCATGTTCAAAAAAGCGTTTTGATCTTCGTTGCCCCAGGGTGGTGTTTCATATACGGCAGATAGCTCCGAGGGTTCTCCAAATAGTTTGGCTAAACCGGCAAGTGCGTTAATCAAGTTTTGAGCTCTTTCTCCAATATTAGTCCCTAATGAAAGTACCAATAACTCTTCTCGATGTGCTATTTCAAAATCTCTGTCCATAAAACCGACTCAAAGGTCTAATAATTTCATTCATCCTGCAACACTTCCATTGAGTCTCGCTGCAATTGCATATTTTTGTCTTATGGACACTCGTCAGATTCTCATCCTTGTTGGTTTTGCCGTATACTACTTCATCCGTGCGAAGGCTAAAAAGGCTAAAGATCAAAACGAAGCTACCCCAAATCGTCCTCAAGCCAAAAGACCTACAGCCAAACCACAACGGTCGATTGAAGAAATTTTACGTGATTTGGCACAAGAAGACAAGCCTACCCCAAAAGTAGCCAACGTCAAAAAGATTAGAAAAGAAGAGATCGTGCCCGTTATAGAAGTAACTGAAAACGCACCGCGTCGTTCACGCAGCAAATCTAATGAGCACAAACCCATCGAAGTTGAAGAAATTGATGAAGTATTCAATTTCGACTTACGTCAAGCAATAATTAACGAGGCTATTCTGGAGCGTCCTTTTCAATAGATTGGGCACTTTTAAATACCCAGATCTTTTGGCCTAAGAATGTAAAGATGCTGCATACTCCCGTAGCAAGAATAAATGCAAACAACTTGTCAGTTTTAAAAGGTGCTAAAGCCATAGCAACTCCTCGGTGGTTGGTATACAACAATGCAATTTCATTGTCCTGAAAGGTACTTAAACCCCATTTATTGATGAAAATATTTATTATCAATGAAATCAAGTATAAAACACCGAAGTTTAACAATCGCTTGTTGTCTTTATCAGAGGTCCTCCAGGTCCAAAACTTGTTCATGTTGTACGATACAAGCGTTCCAACAATAAAACCAGAACCTTTATAGATATCGTTCCAATACAGCCCTCCACCTACAATATCATTTGCATTTGTAACCATATTACTGAGGCCGTAATACACCGCAAAATCAACAAATACAGCTATTAAGCCACTGATTGTAAACTTTGTAATTTCCTTACTTGTCTGATATATCGCCATTAGAGAAAAGAACGCAAAAATAAACCATTTACAATTTTGACCAATTTATGTATGTTGTACACGACATATAATTTATATTCGCACCGCAAATAATAGCCTCAATTAATTATTTGCACATGTCTAACGATTCTTCCTCCAAAATTTCTTATCACGGTTTAACTTTTGACGACGTCTTGGTGCTGCCTAAGTATTCCGAAGTCTTACCACGTGACGTGACTACACATACGCGACTGACCAAAACGTTATCGATTAATGTACCCATTATATCTGCTGCGATGGATACCGTTACTGAAAGCCGATTGGCGATCGCTATCGCCCGGGAAGGTGGTATTGGTATTATTCATAAAAACATGTCGATTGAGGAACAGGCTGCTGAAGTTAAAAAGGTCAAACGATCCGAAAGCGGCATGATAAAAGACCCAATAACCTTAAAGGGTGATGCCACTTTAGGGCAGGCGTTGGCATTAATGAAGGAGCACCGTATCGGTGGAATCCCTGTGGTTGATAACGATGGCAAACTGCGTGGAATAATCACCAACCGTGATTTGCGTTTTGAGAAAAACATGAGTAAGGCTATTTCTGAGGTTATGACGAAAGATAATCTCGTAACCACTGACGTCGATACTGACCTTAATAAAGCAAAGGACATTCTTCAACAATACAAGATTGAAAAATTACCTGTAGTTGATTCCAATGGTGTATTGGTTGGATTGATAACGTTTAAAGATATTGAGAAGGTTAAAAATCACCCATCTTCTTCGAAAGATTCATTTGGAAGGCTCTTGGTTGGGGCTGCTGTTGGTATTACTGCTGACACGCTTGATAGAGTTCGGGCTTTAGCTAAAGAGGAAGTTGATGTAATAACACTAGATACTGCTCACGGGCACTCTAAAGGTGTTGTCGACGAATTAGAGAAAATTAAAAGCCAGTTTCCTAAATTACAGGTAATAGTAGGTAATGTAGCTACTGCCGAAGGTGCTGAGTTTTTGGCAAAAGCCGGTGCAGATGCTATTAAAGTTGGCGTTGGTCCTGGTTCAATTTGCACAACTAGAATTATTGCGGGTATAGGCGTACCTCAATTGTCTGCGATTATTCAATGCGCTGAAATTGGAGAAAAGTACAATGTACCCATCATTGCCGATGGCGGGATTCGTTATAGTGGAGATTTGGTAAAAGCGATTGTCGGTGGCGCTGATTGCATTATGGCCGGTTCATTGTTCGCTGGTACTGAAGAAGCACCTGGAGAAACAAGTATTTACGAAGGCCGTAAGGTTAAATCCTATCGTGGTATGGGAAGCATTGAGGCCATGAAAAAGGGTAGTAGCGATCGTTATTTTCAAGATGCTGAAGAGGGTATTGCTAAATTGGTTCCTGAAGGTATAGTTGGAACCGTCCCTTTTAAGGGCAGCTTACAAGAAGTGATATACCAATATGTAGGAGGTTTAAGGGCTGGTATGGGATACTGTGGGGCCAGAAATATAGACGAACTGAAACAAGCAAGTTTTACTAAAATTACGGGCAGCGGAATGCGAGAAAGTCATCCCCATGATATCAATATCACCAAGGAAGCACCAAATTATAGTAGGTAATGCACTACTATCTTGCCTTAGCTCTTTGCTTTGTTGGTTTTAAAGTGATTGGGCAGAATCCAGAATACGTTACCCTATCATCTGGTGAGGATGTCGTTTTGTACGATGATGGAACATGGACCTCTCGAAAAGATTTAAATATCACCAAAATCAAACCGTCATTAATGGCCAAACCGTCATTCAAAGGCAACACCTTAGACTCAGGTAAGTCCGTTGCGACTGTAAAGCTCAAGAAAGTGTTTGAAGAGCGTTCAGAAAGCATATATCCTGATGCTTGGTTAAAACGGAACAACTTGGAATTGGACCGCATGGTGTATTCCATTTCGCCAAATACTTATAGTACAATGTCAACTAACATTGTGAAGCATTATGAAAATGCCCTCATCACTCAGCATATTGTTGATTCAACTTACAATTATTTCATATACGAAGGCAAAAGAAACAGTGGTAGGTATTTGTTGATTATGAACAAAGCCTTAGATTCTGTGGTCGCAGCTTTAGATTTCTATTATTACCAAAAAGCTCCTGTTAGTCGCCGTTACGGTTACAAAGGCTTTGGAAGCTTCACCAGCCAAGGCTTGGCTTGGCTAAAGTGTATTAACGATACGCTATACTTTTCAACCCATCACCGTACTTATTCGGATTCATCAGAGCGCAAGAATGCCTATGTAACTTGTCTGGATCTAAAAACAAAAGAAGTGATATGGCGAAGTGACCCTTTAGTTTCTAATTCCAGCACTTTTGCCATTCAAGGTGATCACATTTTCAGTGGCTATGGATTCACAAACGAAGATGATTTCTTGTTTGGGTTAAATCGATTTACGGGGAAAGTTGTGTTAAAGCACCCGCTGAAGAAGGGACCTAGGTATATAATTGAAAAAGACAATCAGCTTTATGTGCGTACATACAATCGCAATTATGTGTTCAATATCATACTAAAGGATTAGGGCATTTTTAGTACCTTAGTTTTATGTCTACTGATAGCAAACAGTACAAAATCCTAAATATCGCGTCTTTGTTTATTCGCACCTTTTTGACAATTCTTACATTCTTAATCATTGCATTTGCGGTAATGTCTGGCTCAGAAGATTATGGTGGAGGACTGAATGGTGTACTCAAAAATAGCCCGAACGCATTACCCTGGTTACTGCTTTTAGCTCCAGTAATTATTGCTTGGATGTCTGAGAGAATAGGTGGAATTCTGTTGTGTCTTTTTGGCCTTGTTCTGGTGTTTTTTTTTAATACTGGAGCGAACTTCTTTTGGTCCACTTTTTTCGCAACATTGAGCATCCCCATATCGGGAAGTCTGTTGTGGTTAATCTCCTATAAACTTAAATATATTCCTCCTATTGGAGAATGATTTTTCCTCGAATAAAACCTTCGTACGTTACAATCGAGTACGTATAAATACCTTTAGGGAGTGCGCTTAAATCAACTTGTCCGTTATTTTGCTCAATGGCAACTTTCGTCGCGATTTGTCCGATTGCATTCGTCAAAATAAATACCCCGTTATCTGTTCCTGAAACATAGACATTGCCTGTTGTTGGATTTGGAGTTACCCGAATCACATTTCCAGATACCTGTGATAGTGATAAGTTAAATTTGGCATCAACTTCTTTTTCCATTGTGTCAATGGAACAGGTATTTGAAACTATCAGTCTAACGGTATATGTGTTCCGCGTAGCATATGTATGTTTTGGACTATCATCAGACGAATTATTCCCGTCACCAAAAGACCAATCTACGTTTGTGAAATCTGAACTTGTGTTCGTGAATTCAAAGTCCATCCCATCATCAATAACTGAAAAGTCAGCAGTAGCATCATTTAAAATTGTAGCTGTTTGGATGCTAGCAGTACTCGTTCCACACACATTTTTTGCGCTTACAGATAAGTCGTGATTACCAGTAGATGTCCAGCTAATTATTACCGTACGATCTG
>JBLING010000135.1:0-7088 GCA_047639155.1 bacterium | reverse complement strand
CAAACACTCAAGAGCAAATAAAAGCTGCATTTGGATTTTAACATTGAAAAACGAATCTTTTCTTGGTGTGGAAAGGACCTCCTAGAAATCAGGGGCTTTCTCTTTTCTAGGTAGCACCTATGGATATGGAGCAATACCTGCCAATGAATGATTTATAAGGCATTTAATACCAACACCTTGGGTCTACCAGTTTTCCCGAGGTGACCCTTCGAAAAAAACTAGAGGGTTGGGCAGTTGCCACACATATTGAGTTGACCATTAAAAAGAAATCAGGAAGTTCCTTTAGACAATATAAGGCTGCTTCCCTTTACTCCGGCTGCAAACCGTTGTACTTAATGATAGCTTTCACTTCCAAATTGAACGAGGGTAATTTTACTTATATTATCCAAATAAGGGTAAAATATTTGTATTTTTACCCTCGTACTGATAACGTACGTAAACTTTACCCTCGTAAAAATGACAACATTTAACAAAGACATTCCTTACAACGACTTACCTCTATTGCCACCCAAAAACGATTTAGAAACAAAAAAAATTTTAAGAAAAGTTATTACATCAAGTAGAGCGCTATCTCAACTCAATGGCGCGATTACCAACTTACCTAATCCGCAACTTTTTTTAGATACCATCCATTTACAAGAAGCAAAAGCAAGTTCAGAAATAGAAAATATAATTACAACAAATGATAATTTATATCAATCAATAATCGCTAATAAAAAAATTAAAAACCCAGCAACAAAAGAAGTTATTAATTACAAAGAAGCTCTTTGGAATGGATTACAACACCTAGATGAAAAACCCTTTATTACAACAAATCTTTGTGTTGAAATTATGCAACACATCAAACAGAATTCATCGGATATAAGAACAACTCCTGGAACAACACTCTCAAATCTTGAAGGAGAAATAATCTACACTCCTCCTTCTGACGAACAAATAATAAGAGACAAATTAGAAAATTTAGAGACCTTCATCAACATCAAAAATGACCTCGATCCTTTAATTAAAATGGCTCTTATGCATTATCAATTTGAAGCAATACATCCCTTTTCGGATGGAAATGGTAGAACAGGTAGAATATTATTGCTCTTATATCTTAAAATGGAGAGATTATTAGATATTCCAGCCATATACCTTAGTGAATATATTATTGCTAATAAAGCTGATTATTACACAAACATGCGTCTGGTTACAGAAAACGAAGCATGGGAAGATTGGATAATTTATATGCTAGATATGGTAGAAAGTACAGCAAAAAAAGGATTAGAAAGGTTAGAAGAAATCTTAACCCTAATGAAAACTATGTCTGAACAAATTAAAGGAAAGCTACCTAAAATTCACTCAAAAGAATTAATTGAAATTCTTTTTAAACTTCCATATACTAAGAGACAACATTTGATAGACGCAAGATTTGGAACTCCCAAAACTGTTGGAAACTATTTAATTGCACTTGAAGAAAATGGATTTCTAAAATCAGTAAAATTAGGCAAAGAAAAACTCTATCTCAATCATGGTTTAATGGCAATATTAGAAAAATAACAAAAGACTCACCAAGCACAACAACGTGGGTCACTTATAGGAATCGAACAAATGCCAGTACTAAGTTACGATATACAACACATTTATTCCTCGCACCTTGGCTTTTAGTGTTTTTAAGTTGAGGTTTAAGCGTACTAAACGTCTAGCTATCTAATCTTCTATAAAGATTAAAGAGATATCAGGACGACACATTCAGACATTCAATGAACCAGACATTACTTTTGCATTATGCAAACTCACCACATATCAATCCCTAAAACAGCACGTGTTTTCACCTTAGGAGATTTAGAATCCGCGACGGAAATCTGGATTGTACTCCATGGTTATGGGCAGTTGGCAAGCACACTTATTGAAACTTTCGAATCGTTGGTTAGTGACAAATGTGCCGTAATTGCACCAGAAGGTTTGCATCGGTTTTACAAAAAAGGTTTTTACGGTGAGGTGGTGGCGAGCTGGATGACAAAGGAAGAACGACTGAATGACATCAATGACTACTGCGCTTATTTAGACCTAGTATATCAGCAATTCACTAAATCTGGTCAGAAAATCAGAATTTTCGGGTTTTCACAAGGAGTTGCCACCGCTTGTAGATGGGTTAGTAAAAGTAGTGTGAGGCTTGATAGCTTGGTTCTTTGGGCAGGTACGTTTCCAACTGATATTTCATTAGATGCAAGCGAATCGAATTTGCAAAATGTCAAAAGCTACCTTGCTTATGACCCTGATGATCCATTCAGAAATGAAGATTCATGGAAGAAACAATTGGCGTTTTTTGATGAGGCCAAGATTACCCCAGTCATTCATAAGTTTAAAGGTGGACACGCAATACCACAGGAAGCGCTAACAGAATTCAGGACGACGGTGCTAAAATAATTATGTAGTCTCTTTCAGACTAATATCCATACTCTTGATGGAATGCGTAAGCGCTCCAATACTGATGTAATCGACATTGGTTGCCGCATAGCCAGCCAAGTTTGTTTCATTTATTCCACCGCTTGCTTCAGTCTCAACGCGTCCATTTATCAACTGAAGTGCTTCGACAATTTGTTGTGGAGTAAAATTATCCAGCATAATGCGATCAACACCACCTACATCTAACGCCTCATGAACCTCACTAAGGTTTCTAGTTTCCACTTCAACTCTAAGGTCAAGGTTTTTTTCTTTTAAGTAGGATATTGTTTTGTTCACAGAATTTGTGATACCACCAGCGTAATCATTATGATTGTCTTTCAACATTATCATATCATATAAGCCAATCCTATGGTTATGTCCCCCACCAACAGTTACAGCCCATTTTTCCAGAAATCTCAGATGTGGCGTTGTCTTACGTGTATCTAGCAACTTAGAAGTTGAATCTCCCATCAACTGAATTAGCTTATTGGTTTGGGTTGCAATGCCACTTAACCGCTGCATACAGTTAAGCAACAACCGTTCACCAGCCAGAATAGCATGAACGCTACCTGTCACGATAAAACCAATGTCGCCATATTTAACGTCGTCACCATCTTTGTTAAACATTTCGAACGTAAAATTTGAATCAAGTTGGCGAAGAATGACTTGAGCCAATTCAATTCCGGCAACGATTCCATCATCTTTAAACAACAGTTTGGCTTTGCCTTGGGTACCAGCAGGAATGGACGCTAACGATGAATGATCTCCATCCTTAATATCTTCCTCAAAAGCCCTCTGAATAAAATCTAAGGTCTGCGCGCTATTAAAATCCATTTGTATTGAGGTGTTATTCGAATTCGATTTCTTGTATCAAATAGTTGTCACCTTGTTTCTTAACGAAAACGGTGACACGGAATGTTTTTTCTTCACCTGTGGTATAGTCGCCAACGGCAAATTTGCTCCCAGATGCTGAACTCCCACGATGAACCAACTTAAAAGCTGTTGGGGGATATTTATCAAAAAACCGATTTAGTATAACTATGGTTTGTTGTTTGCTATATATTCCTTCTACTTCCCCAGGTAATTCTAACTCAACACTGCTACTCAAATACTTCGCGAACTTGTTGGCATTACCGCTGGCAATTGCAGATTCAAAGTCAGAAAAGATATCTTGTTGGGGCATTGAAAAGCCCATAAAGAAAAAGGAAACTGTTAGGATGATCAACGCAAATGTGGATGATTTTGTAACGCTCATTGAATAATCAAAGTTAAGAGATATTTACTATTTATATGATTCAGGTATGAATTAACTTACATAATTTTACACGCAGAAACCGTACCAAAAACGTATGTTTAAGCTTAATAACCTTTCTGAGCAAAATTCGATTGTCTGTCAAATCCTTAAAGAATTGAGGGACAAGGATATACAGACCGATAGATATCGATTTAGAAAAAACATTGAGCGTATTGGTATGATTGCGGCATATGAGATATCAAAATCTCTGGATTACACCATAACAAAGACGCAAACGCCACTTGGATTATCGGATACAATCGAGTTAAAAGACCAACCGGTTATCGCAACAGTCTTACGCGCCGGAATTCCTTTACAACACGGTGTTAATCAGCTGTTTAATCAAGCTGATTTGGCTTATATATCAGCTTATCGCCATCAAACAACTGGTAAACAATTTGAAATTAAAGTAGAGTATTTAGCCAGTCCGAGCATTGACAACCGAGTGCTAATTTTAACTGACCCAATGTTGGCGACCGGTCAATCGTTGGTGCTCACATATGAGCAGTTTTTAGCACAGGGAAACCCTAAAGAAGTACACCTTGTTTCAGTTATTGGAAGCCAAGTTGGAGTAGATTATGTAAAACAATACATCCCGAATGCTACGTTGTGGATTGGGTGCATTGATGAAGAACTAAATGACGAAGGGTACATCGTACCTGGTTTAGGCGACGCAGGCGACTTGAGTTTTGGCACAAAAACACAACATTAATTGACAGAACGTTACAAGCATATATTTTTTGACCTTGACCACACACTGTGGGATTTCACCTCAAACAGTAGAAAAACGTTACAAGGCATATTTGAAGAATTCAGATTACATCAAAAAGGTATCTCCAGTTTTGATGTATTTGTCGAGAAGTACGAATCCATTAATGAAGGGTTATGGACGAAATACAGAGCAGGAACAATTGATAAAATAACATTGCGAAATGGGCGATTTCCAGCGGTCTTTCGACACTGGGAGATTCACGACCAGGTATTGGCAGATGAAATTAACGAACGATATTTAACCGAAGGTCCAAAGCAACCAGGATTGATGCCCAATGCGATTGAAACCCTTGATTATTTGCAAACAAGATATGAAGTTCACTTAATCACAAATGGCTTCAAGGAGGTGCAATCTACCAAACTGAATGCTTCTGGATTACAGGGATACTTTAAGACTATTACGACGTCAGAAGAAGTTGGTGTGTTGAAACCAAACCCAAAGGTATTTCATCATGCATTAGGACTTGCTGTTGCCAAACCGGACAACAGTATTTATGTCGGTGATCATTTCGAATCAGATGTAATTGGCAGCAAGAATGCTGGCATTGATCAAGTATTTTTCAATCCCCATGAATTAGACCATCCAAAAGTCGCTACGTTTGAAATTCGAGATCTGGGCGAGATGATTAAAATTTTTTAGTGTTTGGATTGTAATTCTTCGGCAGGACCTAAACACTTAGTTTTCAATCCACAAGATTATTTTTCCAAGTATTCTTGAACTGCTTTTCGCACACTTCCATATTTCAATAACATTGACTTTGCTTCATCATATTTAAGATCGGTTTTCTCCACAACCATTAGCGTTCCGCGATCTACCAACTTATCATTAGACAATTGCATGTCTACCATTTTATTACCTTGAACGTGCCCCAATTTAACCATCACAGCTGTTGTGATCATATTTAAAATGAGTTTCTGAGCAGTTCCGGATTTCATGCGTGTACTTCCAGTCACAAATTCTGGTCCTACAGGACAATCAACAGGGTAATCAGCAATTTTCCCAACAACACTTTTATCATTGCAGGCGATAGATCCGCATGACACGTTATTAGCTATGCATTGTTTCAGTCCACCCAAAACATACGGTGTGCTCCCACTTGCGGTGATGCCAATAACAAAATCTTTTGAAGAAATATTGTGTGACTGTAAATCTAACCACGCTTGGTTTGTATCATCTTCTGCATCTTCTACGGCTTTCCGTATAGCTGCATCGCCACCCGCTATTATACCTACAACTCGACCATGATCTACACCGAAAGTTGGCGGGCACTCTGAAGCATCAACAACGCCAAGTCTCCCACTGGTGCCGGAACCGATATAAAACAGTCTTCCACCGTCCTTCATTTGGTCATAAACCGCATCAATCAACGAAGCGATCGCATCCATCTGTTTACCAACGCTTTCTGCAACAGTTTTATCCAATGTATTCATGGCCGACAATAAGTCATTGGTTGACATTTGATGCAAACCGTCGAAGAGTGAATCCGATTCTGTTGTTTTAGTCATGGCACAAAAAAAGTGGCCCTAGGCCACTTTTTTTTAATTTTGTTATCCAACTGCGTCCTCTGACGGAGAACTTCGTTGGTCATTTCCTTTGTCTCGATTGTCGCCTCTTGGGCCACGATTATCACCACCGCGATTGTCTCGTCCTCGGTTATCTCGTCCTCGGTTGTTGTCTCTTCTTCTGTCGTTTCCACCACCTCTTCGATCGCCGTCTCTTCGTTCTCTGCGTTGTGGTTCAACGTATCCTTCTGGTTTTTCAAGTAATACTTTTCTTGACAATTTAAATTTACCAGATCTTTCGTCGATGTCAAGTAATTTAACTTGTACTTCTTCGCCATCTTCAAATATACCTTCCATAGTCTCAAGTCTTTCCCACTTGATTTCTGAAATATGTAACAACCCTTGTTTTCCAGGTAAGAATTCGATGAATGCACCAAAGTCCATTACACCTTTAACGATACCGTCGTACACTTTCCCTACTTCAGCATCTTCACAAATACCGTCGATTATGCTTCGAGCCAAATCAAGTCCATCCTTATCGGCAGACATGATTTCAACCATACCCTTATCATCAACTTCTTCGATGGTAATAGTTGTATTGGTTCTTTCTTGTAACTCTTTTATTACTTTACCACCAGAACCAATGATTGCTCCGATTTTGTCTTTTTCAACTGCAAAACGAACAAGTCTTGGTGTATGTGGTTTCAAGTCTTCACGTGTGGTCGTAATGGTTTTTTCCATTTCTCTTAGCACGTGTGTTCTTCCTTCTTTGGCTTGCATCAGAGCTTCCTCTATTACTTCGTAAGAAAGACCATCTACTTTCATATCCATTTGACATGCATAGATTCCTTTGTCGTTACCAACTACTTTGAAATCCATATCTCCTAAGTGATCTTCGTCCCCTAAGATATCTGTAAGGATAGCGTATTTACCTGTTTCAGGATCTGAAATCATCCCCATGGCGATTCCACTTAATCCTGCGTTTATTTTTATACCAGCATCCATTAGTGCCATTGAACCTGCACAAACAGTTGCCATTGAACTAGAACCATTTGATTCTAATACGTCAGACACGATTCGAACTGTATACCCA
>JBLING010000134.1:0-7152 GCA_047639155.1 bacterium | reverse complement strand
CTACAAGTTTGACAACCAGCTTCTCATTTGCCTTGCTAAAGTCTCTAATAACTTTTGCTGCTGAACCTGGTTCATCATTTGAAAACGCCAATATGAGTGGGCCAACTAACCCTTGGCACATGCATTCGAAGCTAGTTTGCTCCAATGCTCTTTTTGCCAGGGTATTGCGAACTACTTTCAGATATATTCCTGCTTCACGTGCGTTTTTCCGCAACACAGATAAATCTGCCACATTTAACCCAATATATTCCGCAGCAATTGCGGTTGGCGATTTTGATGCCACTTCAGCAAGTTCAGACACTATTGTCTTTTTTTGCTCTAGAGTAAGACTCATTATGAGTACCTCCATTACCGTGATGATACAAAACGGGACAGATCCAGTATGGCTCCATCCCACCAATCCCTACGTTGTACCAGTGTAAACATCCACGGTGACCATCCCAGGATATAACCTGACGGGCACACCATCTGCGCAGGCAATGCATTACATAATTAAGTTGGTAATAAATATTCCCAACACCTGCGGTCTTTGACGAGCAGTGATAATCCATTCACCGACCCAAAGTCTAAAAATCAAATCTTTTATTTTTTAAATTTATTGTTTGCAGATTTTAACTAATCAATGTTGCTTGATCTAGCGTCAGTCCAGGCCCCATCGTGGTTGATAAACATATTTTCTTCATATAAATACCCTTTGAAGAACTTGGTTTAGCTTTGTTCAAATCTTTGATTAATGCATTTAAATTTTCAGCCAATGCAATCTCATCAAATGAAACTTTACCAATCGCACAATGGATGATGCCATTTTTATCAGTTTTGTAACGGACTTGACCTGCTTTGGCATTTTCGACTGCTAGTTTTACATCTTTAGTCACAGTTCCGGTTTTCGGATTAGGCATCAATCCTCTAGGACCAAGAACTTTACCAAGCTTTCCAATTATTGGCATTGCATCGGGAGTGGAAATAACTACGTCAAAATCCATAAATCCACCCTGAATTTTTTCAGCTAAATCATCCATACCAATAAAATCAGCACCACTTAATTCTGCTGCTTTAGCCTGGTCGCCTTGTGCAAATACTGCAATTTTTACAGTTTTACCTGTACCTTTAGGAAGTACAGTTGAACCTCTAACAGCCTGATCAGATTTTCGTGGATCGATACCAAGATTTACGGCAACTTCAACTGATTCATCAAATTTTGTCTTGGAACATTCCTTAAGAATTTTCAGGGCTTCCTTTACATCATATATTTTACCTAGTTCCAGATTTTGCTGGATAGACTTCACTCTTTTTGACATCTTTGTCATAGTTAAACGCCCTCCGTCTCTATGCCCATACTTCTTGCCGTTCCTGCAATAGTACGTACAGCTGCATCCATATTTGCAGCACTCAAGTCTGCTTGCTTAATTTTAGCAATTTCTTCTAACTGACTACGGTTAAGTTTTCCAACCTTTTGAGTATTTGGAGTGCCACTACCCTTACTAATCCCAGCCGCTTTCTTCAACAGATGCGCAGCCGGAGTTGTTTTCATGGTAAAAGTAAAACTTTTATCCGTATAGACTGTGATGACTACAGGTACAGGCAACCCTTGCTCCATACTTTGGGTTTGAGCATTAAAGGCCTTGCAAAATTCCATAATATTCAATCCATGTTGACCTAGAGCAGGTCCAACGGGGGGACTTGGGTTTGCTTGTCCTGCAGAGACCTGCAGTTTAATATATGTAACAATCTTTTTTGCCACGTTAAATTCCTCCTGGGTAATATCGTTTCTGGATTGGTTACCGAAACTCCCCTAATTTTTGCTTAATTAAATCCTTTGGTTCTTATCAATCACAGAAATAAACATAGTTCAGCGTCAATCCAGAAATACATGTAAATAAACTTACTCTTTTTCCACCTGTCCAAATTCAAGCTCTACAGGTGTCGACCTACCGAAAATCAATACTGACACTCGCAACCGACTTTTCTCATAATTTACTTCTTCAACAACACCATTAAAATCTGTAAAGGGACCATCATTGACCCTAACAACTTCCCCAGGTTCAAAAACAATCTTGGGCCGGGGCTTGTCTACACCTTCTTCAACCCTTTGCAATATTGAATTTGCTTCAGATTCTGTAATCGGTGCTGGTTTTTCCGTCGTACCGCCAATAAAACCCAAAACTTTTGGTGCATTCTTCACCAAATGCCACGAATCATCGTTCATTTCCATCTGTATAAGCACATAACCTGGAAAAAATTTTCTTTCACTTTTACGCTTTTTTCCATCTCGCATCTCTACAACTTCTTCTGTAGGTACCAGAATCTCGCCAAATAGATTTTCCATACCATGTAACTGAATTCTTTCCTTTAATGTCCTCATTACCTGTTGTTCATAATTGGAATATGCATGAACCACATACCATTTTAATGACATATTATTAACCTCGTCCCAATAGGTTTCGTACTGACCAACCTAAAAACATATCGAGCAACCACAATATTATGGCAACAATAATAACAACGAGAATAACTATCAAAGTAGTTTGGACTGTTTCCTGACGAGTGGGCCAAACAACCTTTCTAACTTCAATCTGAGCATCCTGGAAAAACATCCAGGCATTTCGACCTTTATCCGTTTGAAATGCAATATATAAAGAGACTGAAGCACAGATTAATAAACCAATAGTGCGAAATAACACCGACTGGTCAGCAAAAAAGTAAAATCCTACTATCCCTGATATTACTATCAATACTGATAAGGCAAGTTTAAAAATATCAAACTTCACATTCATCATTTCAACTTTAGAACTCATATATATTTATAAACCGCACTTATTTTTACAGCCCTCTACATTAATATTGGCAGGCCAGGAGGGAATCGAACCCCCAACCTGCGGTTTTGGAGACCGCCGCTCTGCCAATTGAGCTACTGGCCTACATGAAAAAATTGCCCCATGACCTGAGCATTATTAAATACTTCTGATTTCCAAATAATCATACTGCAAAATACAAAACTGATTGTCAGAACTCTGTGGATTATTTCCAAACTGACAGCGGACACCTTCCTA
This sequence comes from bacterium, assembly GCA_047639155.1. Taxonomy (GTDB): domain Bacteria; phylum Bacteroidota; class Bacteroidia; order NS11-12g; family UBA9320; genus UBA987. Next base: position 4,102 of record JBLING010000134.1, on the reverse strand, counting down.
CATTCAAATGTTTATATCTACTCGATTATTTTAGATACAACACCTGCGCCCACGGTTCGACCACCCTCACGAATTGCAAAGCGTACACCTTCCTCCATAGCAATCGGCGATATTAACGCTACCGTCATCTTCACGTTATCCCCAGGCATCACCATTTCCGTTCCCTCTGGGAGATCAACCGCACCCGTCACGTCCGTCGTCCTGAAATAAAACTGCGGCCGGTAATTGTTAAAAAACGGCGTATGTCTTCCACCTTCTTCCTTGCTCAACACATATATTTCACATTCAAATTTGGCATGCGGCTTGATGGTACCTGGCTTACACAATACCTGACCCCGCTCTACGTCCTCACGCTTGGTTCCTCTCAACAATACACCAACGTTATCCCCTGCCTGACCTTCATCAAGTAGCTTACGGAACATTTCTACACCCGTACACGTTGTCTTCTGCGTGTCTCGGATACCTACTATCTCTATTTCCTCTCCCACCTTGACAATGCCTCGCTCTATTCGACCCGTTACCACTGTCCCGCGGCCCGATATCGAAAATACATCCTCAATTGGCATTAAAAATGGCTTCTCCACCGCTCGCTCAGGTACCGGTATATAGGCATCCATCGCCGCCACAAGCTTCTCTATCGATGGCGTTCCTATATCACTCGTATCCCCTTCCAGCGCTTTTAATGCACTGCCCGTTACTACCGGGGTGTCATCTCCAGGAAAATCATATTTATCCAGCAATTCCCGCACTTCCATCTCTACCAGTTCCAATAACTCCGCATCATCTACCTGATCCGCCTTGTTCAGATATACCACTATAAACGGTACACCCACCTGACGTGCCAACAATATATGCTCTCGGGTCTGTGGCATCGGACCATCTGCTGCACTCACTACCAGAATCGCGCCATCCATCTGCGCCGCGCCTGTAATCATGTTCTTTACGTAATCCGCGTGGCCTGGACAATCTACATGCGCATAATGGCGAGCATCACTCTCGTATTCCACGTGCGCCGTGGCAATCGTAATACCGCGAGCACGTTCTTCCGGTGCATTGTCTATCTGATCATACGCCTTGAATTCACCACCAAACTTCGTTGACATCGTCTTCGTTATCGCTGCCGTTAACGTTGTCTTACCATGATCCACATGTCCTATCGTGCCTACGTTGACATGTGGCTTATTTCGCTCAAACTTCTCCTTGGACATGGAAATTTCTCCTCACGCGATTCTAGAATAATAAATAAATTGGACACTCTACAATTAGCTATCTGCAAACTGGAGCCCATAACCGGATTTGAACCGGTGACCTCTTCCTTACCAAGGAAGTGCTCTACCGACTGAGCTATATGGGCATTATAAAACCCAAAGATCCCAGCTACTTATAATAAAAAACGACAAATTATAAGCTAAAATTAAAAATTTTTTCATATTGTCGATAGCTTATAACTTGTCGCTTTGAATTGGAGCGGGTGATGGGGATCGAACCCACACCATCAGCTTGGAAGGCTGAGGTTCTACCATTGAACTACACCCGCCTTGATAAACCCTGCCAATCCGATTCACATCAAACAGATGTGACGTACGCCATACTTTTAACCACCTCATTAGCTCACAACTTAACAAACCTGCTAAACATGACATGAATTCATAATAATCCTTTGTCAGTAAAATACAGCTTTCTCCACCAAATTGGTGGAGGGGGTAGGATTCGAACCTACGAAGGCATAGCCAGCAGATTTACAGTCTGCCCCCGTTGGCCGCTTGGGTACCCCTCCAAAATTAAGCAAGCCGTGCATTTTTAAATAATCTTGCACCAGTGTCAACCTTAACTCATTGTTTTAACCATTTATTTTTGGATATTATTTAGATTAGAGGCAGATATGCTGTAATACGTGAAAAAACGCAATTGACAACTTTAGTCTTGTCTTCATCTTCTCAGGACATTCCCTGTGATTGCATCACGTATTTCAGATGGATTTGTTGCTGGCCCTGCACACCCTGGGTAAATATAATCAACATCATTTCCGAAATAGGCCCTTACTTGTGAAGAATTTTTTACTGTTTTAAATCCTGCTGGATTTGCACTAGTAGATACCATTATTCCTATTTTTTTACAAAGCTGATTAATAATCGCATGTGCTGATATTCGAACGGCAAGCCCATTATTGTTTCCAGTTAACCAATTTGGCACTCGGGGTTTAGTAGGTAAAATCCATGTTATATGTCCGGGCCATGTATCGAGAATTTCTGATATATTTTTAACCTTATCAAAATCAATCATATCTTCAAACTGTTTAATATCATTTCCAACCAGGATTAAGCCTTTTGAGGCATTTCGTCGTTTTAGTCGTAAGATTTTATAAACGGCAGCTAGACAATATGGCGAACAACCGAGACCATAGACGGCTTCGGTTGGATAAGCTAGTACCCCACCATTCAAGATTACATTAACGGAATGATTGATTTGCCAGGGTTTCAACTGCTTTTTGCATTTAACTCATCTAATGATTTGTTCTTATTCTCGATAATTCGAACATTATCAACACGCTCTTCAATTAATGCAGCAGATATTGCCTCATTAGATTGAGCCAGGATTTGAGCTGCCAGGTAGGCCGCATTTTTTGCCCCTGGTTTACCTATCGCAACACAGGCGACTGGAATTCCGGCTGGCATTTGTACCGTAGATAATAATGCGTCCATACCGCCTAAGCTTCCTCCATCTATTGGCACACCAATGACAGGTTTAACTGTAATTCCAGCTATAGAACCAGCTAAATGTGCAGCGAGTCCAGCTGCAGCAATAAAAACCGCACAACCTCTTTTATCAGCATCCTTTACATAATCATGCGTTGCTTCTGGTGTACGGTGTGCAGAGGTAATTTTGACTTCACGAGGTATAGACATCTTGTCCAAAATATCGACAGTATGCTTCATAATGTCCAAATCCGAATCTGAACCCATTAATACAGCTACAAATTTTTTTGAATTTTTCATAGTTCGAACCAATAAATTATTGTAAATTAATCATTTCACCCGGCCTTTTTTGCCCCTCGTCTTTTCCCTCTTGTGGCGGGCGCTTCTTCCAACAAGGTTTGGGATTCTTCCAAGGTTAAAGACTCAGGTTCTCTGTCTTTTGGGATTCTCGCATTTTTTTTACCATCTGTAACGTATGGACCATATCGACCTTTTAAAATTGATATTCCCTCATTTTCAAAAATTTTAATCTGTTTTTCTGCATCCGCTTTTATTTTTTCTGCAATTAATTCTAGGGCATGCTCAAGGTTGACTGTATAAGGATCATCTTCTTTCTTTAATGACACGAATTTACTACCATAACGCACGTATGGACCAAATCTACCAATATTTATAACAATCTCATCCCCATCACTAGTTTCACCCAATTCTCTGGGTAATTTGAACAATTCCATGGCCTCATCAAAAGTAATCACATCCATTCTCTGACCGGGCCTAAGACCGGCAAAACGAGGCTTATCTTCATCATCTTTTGTACCAATTTGAACGTAAGGGCCATAACGTCCCATTCTGACTGAGACTGGATGCCCACTTTTAGGTTCAATACCCAATTCTCGTGCCTGGTTTGCTTCGCTCCTGCTGACATTGTCCTCTTTATCTTTGATTGTTTCTGAAAACGGCCCCCAAAATTCTTTCATCAACGGCACCCATTCTTTTTCACCTCTTGAGACAGCATCCAACTCATCTTCAAGTTTTGCAGTAAAATCATAGTCAACATAATCTTTAAAATGTTCTGTGAGAAAACGTTTTACGATCCTTCCTACATCTGTTGGTATAAACCGTTTACTTTCAATTTCAACATATCCTCGTTGATTGAGCGTATAAATTATAGAAGCATAAGTTGATGGACGACCAATTCCGTATTCTTCCAATGTTTTCACTAATGTGGCTTCTGAAAACCTGGGTGGTGGTTCAGTAAAGTGTTGTTCAGGACGAATTTTTATAAGTTTAATTATTTCATCTTTTTTCAAAGGTGGTAATTCCTTCTGATCCTTTTCTTTTTTATCATCATCCTGCCCTTCTTCATATACTGCGAGAAATCCCTTGAAAGCAACAGTAGAACCACT
>JBLING010000133.1:0-7188 GCA_047639155.1 bacterium | reverse complement strand
CAGGCTTTCGCCCATTGTCCAATATTCCCTACTGCTGCCTCCCGTAGGAGTCTGGTCCGTGTCTCAGTACCAGTGTGGGGGATCATCCTCTCAGACCCCCTATCCATCGTAGTCTTGGTGAGCCGTTACCTCACCAACAAACTAATGGACCGCATGCCCATCTTCAACCGCCGGAGCTTTAATTACTAAAAGATGCCTTAAAGTAAAATTATGGAGTATTAATCCGAATTTCTTCGGGCTATTCCCCAGTTGAAGGTAGGTTGCATACGTGTTACGCACCCGTTCGCCGGTCTCAATAAGTGCAAGCACCTATCTACCCCTCGACTTGCATGTATTAGGCCTGCCGCTAGCGTTCATCCTGAGCCAGGATCAAACTCTTCGTAGTAAAAAATTGTTTGAATAAAATCTCAGGTTCTTTCTCAAATAAATTTGAGGGCTCGCTATTTCTATCAATATTTCAAAGAACTTACAATTTATATATTAAACTTAAATTGATTCGTTTTTTTCAGGGCTGCAAAGCTAAATTCATTTTTACTTACAACCTAAAGATTTTATCGAAAATTTATAAAAGATTTTCTCTTTAGAATCTTCCCGTTTTTACGGGGTGGCAAAGTTAAATTCATTTTGATTACAACCTACAATAATTTTAATTTTTTTTAGCGTTTTTCTCAGCACATTATCTATTAAAACTATCTGTAAAGAACAAGCGTTTTTTGATTGGTTTTTAGAGCTTTTCAACCTTCGACCTCCCTCTAACGCGGCTGCAAATCTAAGACGCTTTTTTACCAAGACAAACCTTTTTAAATATATTTCTCATAATATTTGCAACCCACTGATTATCAATACACTTAATTTACATACTCAGTTTTAGAATCTACTGGTTTTTCAATATCCTTTTCTCTTATACCCTTACCTTTGTGCTATGGCACTGCACTTTAGTACTTCTATTACCCACCTAATTAACCTTGTACATACGGTTACAGTTGAAGAAGTTTTTATTGTTACGGATAACCACTGCCGAAATCATTGCGTTTCTAAACTTATTGAGAAAGATTTAGTGCCTGCCGCCAACGTATTTATCTTTCCTCAAGGCGAAGAAAGTAAGTCGAATGAAACATACATCGAAGGAATTAATTTTTTAGCAAATCACAACGCCTCAAGGAATGCGATGATTCTAAATATTGGAGGAGGGGTTACTACTGATTTAGGCGGGTTTATTGCAACAACTTATAAAAGAGGAATTCCTTTTATTAATATTCCAACGTCGCTACTCGGTATGGTCGATGCGGCACATGGAGGTAAAGTAGGTATCAATCACGGATCCCTTAAAAACTACATCGGTGCCTTTTCAGATCCAACCCACACCATTATCTGTCCCTCTTTCCTACAAACTCTGCCAAATGAACACCTTATATCAGGTTATGCCGAAATGCTAAAACATGGCATTATTGCAGACGTGACTTATTGGAACGCATTAAAAAAGCAGTCCCCGCTGTCAGTTGATGCTCCTTTTTGGCTTGCACACATTAAAAAGAGTATTGACATTAAATCGGAAATTGTCAAATCCGACCCCTCGGAAAAAGGCCTGAGAAAAATATTAAACTTTGGACACACAGTCGGGCATGCTATCGAATCACACATGCTACACACCGGCACGCCCATCTTACATGGTTATGCAGTTGCTATGGGTATGATCATCGAAAGTCAAGTTGCATGTCAAATAAATGGTCTGGACTCAGCCGCAAGCCAAGACATAACTTCACACCTCATCGACCTTTATGGTAGTTTAAATGTGAAACGCACCGATGTCGATGCAATTATTAAACTCATGTCCTTTGACAAAAAGAACGATAACAGATCAATAATGATGGCGCTTCCTAACAAGATCGGTACTTGCACATACAATATTCCTGTGGAAGGGGACATTATTAAGTCATGTTTGATTCATACCCTAAAAGAATAATATGCTAGTTACGTATCAACCAAAATCGTATATACAAGACATCCAGATGCCCGGGTCTAAAAGCATATCGAACAGATTGTTGCTCTTACAAGAATTGTACTTCCCAAATATGGTGATTGATAACCTATCCAAAAGTTCTGACTCTGAGTCTTTAAAAAATCTAATAAAAGATAACAACAACGGAAATACTTCCTTCCATATACAAGATGGTGGCACAACTTTCCGATTTATGCTTTGCCTACTTGCAATTTCAAACAGAAACGTTTCTATAACGTGTGGTGAAACACTATTTAATAGGCCGCATGATGCGCTTATCAATACTTTAATATCTATTGGTTTTGATCTTGAACCTATTCACAATGGATACTTGATAAAAACCGTGTCCTTATCTGACCTGCAAACAGAATGGTCCATTAGTATGGAACAATCAAGTCAATTCGCTTCTGCGTTACTCATGATTGCGCCATGTATAGGAAAGCGCATAACACTGGATTTAATTGGGCAACCTGTAAGTAAAGGATACTTTGAATTGACTGTTGGTTTAATGCAAGATCTAGATATATCTATACAACAGCTCCAAAATATGCTAATCATTGAGCCGTTTAACCGGGACCAAAAAACCATGGTAGCAACTGTCGAGGCGGATTGGAGCGCGGTTTCGTATTTCATTGCCCTTAGCCGTGTAACCAATCAGCAACTGCGTATTCATAATGTCAATCAACAGTCTCTGCAACCAGACCAAGACATATTGAATTTTGCAAGACACATAGGCGTCGATTTTACGTTTGACTCCACAACATTCGTATTATCCCCTGTAGAATCATTCGAGTACCCTCAATCTTTAAATAGGGACTATACCAATTGTCCCGACATCGCTTTAACTGAAATTGTGCTTTGTTATGCATTGAACATTGACTTGAATGCTAAAGGCATTGACCATTTAAAATTCAAAGAGAGTAATCGCGCAATTGTAATTCATGACGAATTGTCAAATTTTTCCAGCGACTTACCCTCGTTTAATACCCACAACGATCACCGTGTTGCAATGAGTTTAACGACTTTGAGCATACTAAAGCCAATTGAATTTGACGATATCAATGTGGTTTCAAAATCATTTCCCGATTTTTGGCAAGAAGTCTCGAAACTAGGCATCAACTTAACCCAATAATATGGCAAGTAATCAATTAGGCACATCATTCGCCGTAACATCCTTTGGAGAATCACATGGCAAACACATTGGTGTTGTGATTGATGGCTGTCCATCTAATTTTAAAATAGATTTAGGCCTAATACAGTGTGAACTCAATAGACGACGACCAGGACAAAGCGAGGTAACAACTTCACGGACAGAACGAGACTTGTTTGAAATAGCCTCTGGTATTTTTGAAAACAAAACCACAGGAGCCCCAATTACCATATTAATTCCAAATGAGGATGCAAAAGGAAAGGACTACAATCATCTAAAAGATGTATATCGTCCATCACATGCAGATTTTACGTACGAAAAAAAATACGGGAATCGAGACTATAAAGGCGGGGGACGTTCCTCTGCCAGAATAACCGCCGGTTGGGTCGCTGCTGGAGCAATAGCGAAACAGATATTGGCTGGTTTCTTTAAAATCGACATTACTGCCTACGTTAGTCAGGTACATACAATTACATGTAATAAATCCAACGTGTATAGTCGCGACGCGATTGAAAATTCAATTGTGCGTTGCCCAGATGTGAAAGCAAGTGAAGCAATGGTATCTTTAATCAATACAACAAAAGCAAATGGAGATAGTGTAGGTGGAATTGTAAGTGCGGTAGTCAACAATTGTCCGTTTGGAGTTGGCGATCCTGTATTTAAAAAATTGAATGCACAACTTGCGCACGCCATGTTTTCAATCAATGCGGTTAAAGGATTCCAGGTTGGGAGTGGATTTGATTCCGTTCTAAAAAAAGGAAGTGAATTGAATGATAACTGGCTAACTGGCGAGGACGGTTTTAAAACTGCCTCGAATAACTCTGGAGGTGTGCAAGGAGGTATTTCTAATGGAATGCCAATCACTTTTGATGTTGCCTTTAAACCAACCTCAACCATTTCAATTGCGCAAGATACGGTCGATAAAGATGGTAACGCTGTTACGCTTGAAGCGTCTGGACGCCACGACCCTTGTGTTGTACCAAGGGCGGTTCCGATTGTTGAGGCAATGACGGCTCTGGTACTTATTGATTTGCTTGTAAGCGATTGTAAGTAACAAATTATTCAACGGGAGCAGTTTAATTATTGTAATACGTATTTTCGGCGTATGAAAAAGATTGCATTGCATTGGCAGGTGATAATCGCCTTGGTTCTAGGTTTGATATATTCCTACTTCGCTGTTTATACCAACACGGAAGCATTCCCTATCAATCAATTCACCCAAGACTACATCTCCCCTTTTGGTAAGATCTTTATCAATATATTAAAAATGATTGCGGTTCCTCTGGTTCTGTTTTCGATCATATCTGGAATTGTAAACTTAAAAGATGTTAAAAAGCTCGGCCGAATTGGGACAAAAACGTTACTTATATATGTAGGTACTACTTTAACCGCTGTTACAATTGGTCTTTTGGTAGTGAACTTGTGGAAACCAGGCGCTAATGTGAATCAAGAAACACGTTTAGAGAAACGTATTGAATATGAACTTTGGTTGGGTGCCAACCCTCAGGTAAAACGCTTAGACACTATATGCCTCTCGTGCTTACCAGAAAATGCAGCCTTGGTTGCCAGTATTCAAGCCGATAGTTCGCGTCAAGATTTAAGTTCTGACGTAAAAGACAAAATGGAGAAGGCAGCTCAAAGCAAGTCTGAAGGTCCGCTTTATCCCTTGGTCGACGCAGTGCCCTCCAACATTTTCTCTGCTATGGCTGAAAACAAAATGCTGCAAATCATCTTTTTTGCCATCTTTTTTGGGATAGTCTTGATACAACTGCCACAAAAACAGACAGAATCAATGGTAAAATTGGTTGAGAGCGCCAACGTTGTATTTGTCCGAATGGTGGAAGTCGTCATGGTGGCCATGCCTTTTTTCGTCTTCGCATTAATGGCTGGGACTTTGGTCACTATCGCGGGTGAAGACATCACAAGGTTATCTGATTTACTTAGCTTTCTGCTGCAATACAGCACAACAGTTGTGATCGGTTTATTAATAATGGCGTTCATAGTTTACCCAATACTTGTCAAAGTATTTGGCAATGGAATGGGTTTTAAGAAATTCTTTAACGGCATTAACAAAGCACAGTTAACGGCATTTAGTACAAGTAGTTCTGTCGCAACGTTACCTGTTACAATGGAATGTGTACATGAAAATCTTGGAGTTCCTGAAAGCACAACAAGTTTTGTCCTCCCAATAGGTGCTACAGTAAACATGGATGGTACGAGTTTGTACCAAGCTGTTGCAGTGGTTGCTCTGGCCCAACTTCACATGGTAGATCTATCCATAGCACAACAATTGGTAATCGTTATAACTGCGACTTTAGCAAGTATAGGAGCTGCAGCAGTTCCAAGTGCCGGGTTGGTATTGATGATATTGGTCTTGGAATCAGTGGGATTAAATCCAGCATGGATTGCCTTGATTCTTCCAGTCGATAGAATCTTAGACATGTGTAGAACAGTTGTTAACGTAACGGGAGATGCTTCAGTTTCTGTTATTGTAAGTACGGACGAGGTTAGAAACTAAGCTACATTTTAACATGCAGCAAGACTAGTGTGGAATGTGAGCATCGCGGTCATTTTTAACATACACATGTCATTTACTCAGTTTAAGTTCGATTTTGCAAGTGTTGTGTTAAAATAAATTGTTTCACAATTGAATTGATATTTAAATTGCATATTCGCCGTTTTATTTACCTCTATGAGAAATATTATACTTCTATTTGGTTTCTTTTTAATCGCAAACAATGGTTATGGTCAGCAAAATCATTGTGGTACTGATGGATTCGTTCAGGGCCAAATTGATGCGCAAAAGGAAACTGCAGAGCAGATATATTCTGTTTCGGAAGAAGTATTGTCTTATTCTGAAAATAGTCATGGGAAAAAGGCGGTCGTTGTGATACCAGTAGTCTTTCACGTTATTCATGAATATGGACCAGAGAATATCAGTACGGCTCAAATTTCAGACCAGATGCGAATTCTTAACGAGGACTTTCGAAGACAAAACGCAGACGCCTCAAGCACACGTGACGCTTTTAAATCAATTGCCGTTGATTGTGAAATAGAATTCAAACTAGCCACAAAAGATCCTGATGGAAATTGCACAAACGGCATCACACGTACATTTTCTAGTTTGACAAATGGAGGCGATGAAGAAGCCAAGAAATTAGAGAAATGGGATCAGTCTATGTACCTTAATATATGGGTTGTAAACACGATTGGTCGTGCAGCAAATATTTTAGGATATGCCGTATTACCAACATCCAATGATAAATCTGGCGATGGTATAATACTTCGCGCCGCTTACGTGGGTAGTATTGGAACCGCTGACCAGAATTACATGGGCCGTACATTGACCCACGAAGTTGGTCACTGGCTTGGTCTTTGGCATCCCTTCCAAAACGCACAACGTGACGCAAATGGAAATGACATTCCAGACTGTGGCACCTCAAATTGTCAACGCAGTGGAGATTGGATCTGTGATACACCACCTGTATTAAGTGCCTCTTTTGGTTGCAACACAGCACGAAACTCTTGTACAAATGACGCTCCTGATCTATTGGATCAGATGGAAAATTTTATGGATTACGCAGATGGGAAATGTGCCAATATGTTTTCGAAAGACCAGCGTACAAGAATGCTTGCATATCTTGCCAATACGGGATCCAACGGACGAGGAAGTCATATTACAACAACCACTGCAGACAAAACCGGTATAAACATTACTAACCCTTGTTCTCCTGAAGCGGATTTTCACGTTACGGGTTTACAAACCATCGTGTGCGAAGGAAAATCGGTTCAATTTGAGGAATTATCCTGGAACGGAACAGTTGTTGACCGTGTATGGACTTTTGAAGGAGGCTCTCCAAGTTCATCTACATTTGAAAACCCGACAGTATCATATAATACATCTGGAAAGTATAAAGTGACTTTAAAAGTTACGAATGCACAAGGCACATCTGAAATAACCAAAACCGAATTTATTGAAGTTCAAGGTAGCGTCGCAGAATTGTCGAGTCCATTTTTAGAAACATTCCAAAGTCCGTTT
>JBLING010000132.1:0-7206 GCA_047639155.1 bacterium | reverse complement strand
ATAGCAGTAGGTTATCCTTTTTGAATTTGTTGGATTACTTTTGCGACAGTCAATAAATATGAAAAAGAAATGCACAATTGTCTTGTTATCCGTGTTAACACTTGCAACAGGTTTTAGCGGTTGCAAAGATGAAGATGGCAATAAGAAAGGAGTTAACTTTTTTAGTTTGCAAGATGATATTGATTTCGGTGCACAAGTTGCGGGTGAGATTGAATCCGATCCAATAAGCTTTCCAATTTTGGATAGTGCCTCTTATCCAGAAGCATACGCACATTTACGACGTATAACGGATACCATATTAAATAGTGGTAAGGTTCGGTACAAAGACGAATTTGTTTGGCAAACAAAAATTATTGCAGATGACTCAACACTAAACGCATTTTGCACACCTGGAGGATACATATACGTATATACAGGTTTGATTAAATTCTTAGCCAGTGAAGATGAGCTTGCTGGAGTGATGGGACATGAAATAGCACATGCCGATGAGCGACACAGTACTGAAGCATTAACAAAGCAATATGGAACAGACGTATTGTTTGCAATATTGTTTGGAAACGATCAGGGTACGCTTGCTCAGGTAGCAAAGGGTATGATTGGTTTAAAATACAGTCGAAACAATGAGTCAGAAGCGGATATGCGTTCTGTAGATTATTTATATCCAACACAATACGATGCACGCGGAGCGGCACGTTTTTTTGAAAAGATAATTGACCAAGGTGGTGGAAGTGGACCAGAGTTTTTAAGTACACATCCTAATCCAGAAAACAGAGTAGCAGATATTATTTCGTACTGGGAAGATCAAGGTGCCAAAGAGGGAGAACGTTTCGAAGATCGATACACTGATTTTAAGAAGAGCTTACAATAATAGTTGGCAATTAAAAAGCATTACAAGCCTTTTTGCCGTTGCAGAAAGGCTTGTTTTATATAAGTATTAATTTAATAATGGAGTTAAAAGAAACAAGTTATCAGATCCAAGGGGTTGATTTACTTAACGTTGCAAGCGAGTTTGGTTCACCAGTTTATGTGTATGATGCAGATAAAATTGTGAAACAATATAAACAGCTTTGTAATGCATTTAAAGGAGTAGACCTGAAGATTAAATATGCTTGTAAGGCGCTCACCAATATTAGTATCCTTAAACTTTTGCGTAAGCAAGGGTGTGGGTTAGATACGGTTTCCATCCAGGAAGTTTTACTTGGATTGGAGGCAGGGTTTGAACCCCACGAAATATTGTATACACCCAATTGTGTTTCGTTCGACGAAATTAAGAATGCGATTGATGTGGGCGTACAAATCAACATTGATAATATTTCTATTTTAGAACAATTTGGCGACGTATACGGTTCCACAATTCCAGTATGTATTCGATTAAACCCACATATCATGGCTGGTGGTCATTCTCATATTTCTGTGGGCCATATCGATTCCAAGTTTGGTGTCTCAATTCATCAAGTGCCACACTTGTTACGCGTTGTAAAAATGTATGACATTAAAGTAAATGGACTGCATATGCATACAGGATCGGATATCTTGGATGCAGAGGTATTTTTGATTGGGGCAGAGCTGCTTTTCAACGTGGCAAAGGAGTTTAAAGACTTAGACTTTATGGATTTCGGTTCTGGATTTAAGGTGGGCTACAGACCTGGTGACGTAACCACAGATATCGAGTCACTAGGTAAGAAGATTACGGATAGGTTTAAAGCATTTTGTAAAGAGTACGGCAAACAATTGGAGCTTTGGTTTGAGCCAGGTAAGTACTTGGTCAGTGAATCAGGATTCTTTTTAGTGCAAGCCAATGTCATTAAGCAAACTACCTCTACGGTTTTTGTAGGTGTTGATAGCGGACAAAACCATTTATTGAGACCCAAGTTATACGACGCATACCACCAAATTACAAATCTGAGTAATCCTATAGGTACCAAAAGAATCTATTCTGTTGTTGGATACATCTGCGAGGCAGACACGCTTGCATACGACCGCCAGCTTAATGAGGTTAGAGAAGGAGATATCCTCGCCATACACAATGCAGGAGCCTATGCCATCAGTATGAGTTCAAATTACAACTCACGATACCGACCAGCAGAAGTTCTGATATACAATCGGAAAGCCCACTTAATACGTAAGCGAGAGACCTTTGAAGATTTAATGCGATCGCAAGAAGTTGTTGATATTTAGAAGCGGAATATGAATGGTTAGCCCAAGCTGGATAGCTGTTCGTCTTCTTTTCTTTTGCGTTTCCAGCGTTTGTGTGTCCAAAGCCAATTTGCAGGGTTTTCAAGGATTTGTTTTTCCAATCGCTTGGTATGTTCAACGCTGATATAGCCGTGTTCCGTTTCATTTGGCTTATCGGTTATTAATGACACTTCAAAGCTATAATGCCCTCGTTTTGTACGTTGTATATTCCCATAAATTACTGGGTAGTTGTATTTTTTTGCATATCGCTCAGTGCCAAATGCGATCGCGGTATCTTGTTGTAAAAACCGTGTCCAGATTACATTTTTATTGTAGGTAGGACTTTGATCTGCACCAAAAACTGTAGCCGTGGTATGACTACTTTCTTCCTCAAAAAACCGGTTTGCGTCTTTCGTTGTAACCATTTTAATGCCGTATCTGCCACGTGATTCTAACATAACGTCGTTGAAAAAGGCATTGGTTAGTTTTGAAAAAAGTGCAACGGTTTGGTGTTTTATATGCAGGTCTAAAGATATTGCAATGATCTCCCAATTACAATAATGGCCACCAACCAGAATAACGCTTTGACCTTTGACCGCGTATTGGTTGAGCAGCTTTGGATTAACAAGATGTAAACGTTTTAAGGCTTGCTTTTTTGAAATGGAAAAAAACTTTACGCTTTCAACAATCAGGTCTCCAAGGTTTTTGTAAAAGTTCTTTGCGATTTTGTTAATCTCTTTCTCTGACTTGTCTGGAAATGAGTTCGTTAAGTTCGTGAGGACAACTTTCTTGCGATAACCGATAATGTGGAATAATGTAAACGATAACACATCAGAAACAATGTATAAGACGCCAAACGGCAACCAGGACAATGGTTTGATAACAAGATAGAATAATAGCTTGCTCAACATGATTTAGTCGTCCATTTCGATTAAACCTTCGGGTAACACAACGGAAATTAGTTTTTTCTCGTCGTCAATGTTTTCAACTATAGCATCTACAAAGGGAATTAACACATCCTTTTCGTTGTATTCCACCAATAGTAACGATTGGGCACTGTTTTCGATTACTTCCTTTACCAGTCCAAGTACACCAAGTTTTGTGTCTTGAATTGAGTAACCGATCAGGGTGTCCTCTTCCTCATCCTCATCTGCTTCTAAGACAGGGAGATAGACAGATTTGTTTAAAAACATTTGTGCGCGTTCCAAAGTACTTACATCGGTGAGCGCAATAATGTGGGGGTTGTTTTTAGAAATTTGGGTAATAAAAAAAGGAACCGGTTTATGATCAAACATCATAAAGACCGGTTCCTTTATATCAATTTCGATACCATTGAATATTTCGAATCTCAAGTTGCCTTCATACCCGTGGGTTTTGATGACACGACCAACTTCTGATAACGGGCCGGTTGAGAAAATCATCGAAATTACTCTGCTGGTTTTTCTTCTGCTGCAGGTGCTTCAGTTTCAGCAACTGGCTCTTCAGTAGCCGGTGCTTCTTCTGCTGGCGCTTCTGCTTCAGCAACTGGTGCCTCTTCTGTAGTTGCTTCAACCTCAGCAACTGGTTCTTCAGTAGCTGGTGCTTCTTCTGCAGGAGCTTCTTCAGCTACAGGAGTTTCTTCAACCACTGGTGCTTCCGCTGCTACTTCAGTTTCTGTCTCAACCGCTTCAGCTGTTTCTGTTGTAGCTTCTACTTCAACTTCTTCTGCTAGTGGTGAGTTTTTAGCTAAAATTGCTTTTTCTCTTTCAATTCTGATTTTTGTTTCACGCTCAAAGTTCTCAGCTTCTTGGGCAGCTTTCACTTCCGCAAGTTGTGATTTTTTAGCGTCGATTTGGCCTGCTTTATCTGCAACCCATGCATCGAATTTGGTTTGAACCTCTTCAACAGGGAAAGCACCTTTAGCAGCTCCTTTCAATAGGTGGTTTTTGTACATCGCACCTTTGTAACTTAGAATCGCTCTAACCGTGTCTGTTGGTTGAGCTCCGTCTTGTAGCCACTGCACAGATCTGTCAAGGTCGAGGTCAATTGTTGCCGGGTTTGTGTTCGGGTTATACGAACCAACTCGTTCAATAAATCTACCATCCCTTGGAGCACGTGCATCCGCCGCCACAATGTAGTAAAAAGGCTTTCTTTTTCGCCCTTTTCTTAATAATCTTAATTTAACTGACATATTATATAATTTGTTAAAACACTGGGTCTCCATTCCAGCGGGCTGCAAAGGTCGTATTAGTAGTTCATTTATACAAATAAATGTAGAACAATTAACTACTTAAAACTAAAAGTGAAAAATGAAAAATGAAAAATGACGCAAGACTAGTGATATCAAGGAAGTTCGGTCATTCAATTTTGTGTTCTATCTCATTTTTATAGGTATTTGCGTTCCATTTTAGGAAGGTGTTTAAATATCGCCTAATTGATTGAAAGGATTTCTTGTCATTACGTCCTGTGTCAATTCGTCTTGGGTCAATTAGCCCTGAGCCAAATTGTACAAGCTCAAAACCTATTCTCATCTACATTTCATTGAAATTAATCGAATAGCTGAAATCGGTTGAATAGATGCTGTAAATTTGGCAAAATTTCAAATTTGATTGCGCTAAAAGGAATCGAAAAATCATACAAAACCGGTACTACTTCTTTGAAGGTGCTGAAAGGTATTGATATCGACATAAAAGAAGGGGAGTTAGTAAGTATAATGGGATCTTCCGGATCTGGTAAATCAACCTTGCTAAACATTTTGGGCATACTTGATTCGTATGATGCTGGTTCTTATGTAATTGATGGTCAACTGATCAAAAATCAAACTGAAACGGAGGCTGCCAAGTTTAGAGGGAACTATATTGGTTTTGTCTTCCAATCCTTTAATCTCATTCCTTTCAAAAATGCTTTGTAAAACGTAGCGCTCCCATTGTATTACAAAGGAGTGAAAAAGAAACGACGCAATGAATTGGCACTTGAATATCTAGATAAGGTTGGATTAAAACCATGGGCGCATCACCGGCCCAATGAATTAAGCGGTGGGCAAAAGCAGCGTGTAGCAATAGCAAGAGCGCTGATAGCCGATCCTAAATTAATTTTGGCAGATGAGCCGACCGGAGCTCTGGATTCCGTTACTTCTCAAGAAGTCCTGGATTTGCTTAAAGAAATTAACAAAGAAGGAAAAACAATTATTATCGTTACCCACGAGCAAGATATCGCTGACCAAACCGACCGTATTATTATGTTAAAAGACGGCTTGGTACTCAATGAATAATGGAAAGACTGAGCGAAATATTTGAAAGCATTAGAACGAACAAGCTGCGCACTTTTCTAACTGGCTTTAGTGTAGCATGGGGTATTTTTATGTTGGTTTTGTTGTTGGGATTGGGAAACGGTTTACAAAACGGCACCAAGGAAAAATTCAAAGGCGATGCGATAAATAGTATTTCTATTAGACCTGGACAGACTAGTATTAGTCATGAAGGTCTTTTACCAGGCCGCAAAATTCGTTTGCATAATGACGACTACGAATTAATCAAAAAGGAAATCGCAGGGGTCGACAAAATTTCCGCACGCGTTTCACAGTGGCGCTCTTTTACGGTCTCTTATAAAAATAAAGCGGCTGCATATCGGGTTCGCGGTATTCATCCCGATCACCAGTTTGTAGAGAAAACATCAATCATTAAAGGTCGATATGTAAATGAATCCGACCTTAAAGAAAATAGAAAAGTTTGCGTCATCAGTCTCATAATAAAAGATGAGCTATTTGGTGAAGCCGATGCAATAGGAGAGTGGTTAAGCTTAAGCGGGACGCCGTGCAAGGTGGTAGGCATTTTTGAAGACGCGGGAAGTGAAGGGGAAAACGGCGTGTTGTATATGCCAATCTCAACTGCGCAATTGGCGTTTGGTCGGGCGGATAGAATTGATCGAATCGTGTTTACAACAGGAGAATCAACATTGGAACAAACACAAACCATGACAGATCAAGCTTTACAAATGATGTCGGCAAAACACCACTTTTCAGAGGATGATCCAAGGGCTATGTACATTCGGAACAATTTTGAAGCATATAAACGTATCGCTGATATAATTGATATTATGAAGTCGTTTTTCTGGCTGATTGGCATTCTTACAATTTTTGCAGGTATAATTGGCGTCAGTAACATCATGCTTATTACGGTTCAAGAGCGCACCAAGGAAATTGGTATTCGTAAATCTATTGGGGCAACACCACTTTCTGTTGTTGCTATTATTGTACAGGAATCCCTCATTATTACTGGGTTATTTGGGTATATCGGGTTGTTCTTCGGAGTCTTTTTCCTTGAATTGGTTGCCAAGTTTTTGCCTGCAACTGGCGCTGTAATCAGTAATCCAACGGTTGACTTTAAGACAGCAATAATCGCTTTGGTTGTACTAATTATGGCTGGTGGCTTAGCAGCATTACGACCATCTATGAAGGCTGCTCAAATTAAACCTGTTGAGGCGCTATCGGCAGATTAAGAATGGATAATTGTCGATTGACATTTGAATTTAGTAATTTGTGAGCGTATATAAATCCATTTAATATGATTTACGTATTCTTAGCAATTTTGGTTTTCCTCAGTATCATGACGTGCATTCAGGAAAGCAAAAAAAGACAAATCTCACTTGGTGTGGCACTACTTTTTAGTCTGGTGTTTACACCAATAATCGCATATGTTCTTATACGCAATAAGCCGCTTCGAGACCCTCGAGGATGCAACTGTTGTAGCAATACCCAAAATGAGGCAGAGTATTGTGGCTTATGCCATAAAAATGAAGCAGGTGTAACACGTCGCGAAACAAGTTCATGAAAGGTTTGGATGACTTCTATCTATCTAAACCAGAACCCAACAAAAGTTGCTTACTTGCGCTCCGTGATATAATTCTACAAGCAAATTTAGGCCTGTCAGAAACTGTAAAATATGGAATGCCATGTTTCTGCCTCGGTAAAAAGGCGGTTTGTTATTTGTGGATTGACAAAGCAACCCACTGGCCATATATTCTCTTCGTAGATGGCAATCAGCTGTCACATCT
>JBLING010000131.1:0-7252 GCA_047639155.1 bacterium | reverse complement strand
TCGCTAAAAATGTCCACTGGACATTTTTTAACGCTCCGCCCTGTGGTTGCTTACCCAAGCAATTATGCCTCATATACGATTCCTGTACGTCAGTACCGAGCTTTGTAGTCTCGCTTCCTTCACTACATACCTCGCCGTAAACCAGCTTGCGACTTACTATTGATTCGAGGAACGACCCTCGCCCATAAAGGACTTTCACCTTCTAGAAAATTCCTATCTTGCGATAAGAATAGATGCCCATGCTGGGCACACACACCGTCACCCATTTAAAAGTCAAGACTATGAAAAATCAATTTTACACTTAAACCAAACCATTTCAAATGATACCTAATACATACAATACCGTTACAGAAGCAATAAGCGAATTGCGAAAAAAAGGTTATATGATTGACTTTAACATCGAAAATGAAGAAGACTGGATAGTTTGTGGCCAGCGGCAAATAGTAATGTCGACTGATGACTTCAAGATAGACGCCTATTTTAGGTTTGATGGTGGTTCTGACCCCGGAGACGAAATGATTCTTTATGCCATTTCTTCTACTAAATTTAATGCTAAGGGTGTGCTTTTAAACGCTTATGGTGCTAATGCTAACTCAGCATCATCTAAACTCATTTCTAAACTACACATTTAATAATATGGAAATTATAGACAAGCTCATCTCATTTTTTCAAAAATCAGAAGAAGATACAAAAACGAAACTCCGGAAGGCTTATGCACGGCTTACTGTGGGCATCAGCAGTATGATGGAAAGATTAGAATCTTGATGGAGGATAATCAAGTTAATATTAACAACCATAAGATAGCACGTCCATTCTTTGAGGAAGTGATTGCAAAACACGTAGTTGGAATAAACTTAAAGAAGCTCAAACTATCCCTGCCCTAATTGCAACAATTTGACTGATGAACACATGCGTAAAGAGGAAAAGCCTAAGCCTATAAAAAGAATCGAAGAACTCCAACCGTTAAGTAGAGAACACCATTTTGGATTATTAGTGTGTTGGAAAATTAAACAAGGAATTAAAAAGGGTATAGAACTTGAAAGAATCAAAAAATATACAGACTGGTTCTGGGACAAGCACTTGCAATATCATTTTGAAATCGAAGAGAACTATATTTTCCCTATTCTCGGGAATAAACACAGTTTAATAGTTCAGGCGATAAAAGAGCATCAGCAATTGAAAGAAATATTTAATGACCAAGCGGATTTAAGTGGCTCACTGAGCCAACTTGGGCAGGAACTCCAAAAACATATTCGCTTTGAAGAACGTGTACTTTTCAACGAAATTCAAAAAGTAGCCACTAAAGAAGAGTTAGACCTTGTTGCTACTGTTCATACCTCCAACTTTAAAGAGGACTATCAGGATGAATTCTGGCTAAAATAAAAATGGAAAGCGAACGAAATGGATAATGAACTTTCACAAGGCTAGCTTACAACAGCGTGTATACCAATTAAAACATACATTTGACTATCATTGAATCCACCAATCTTGTTCCCATAGATGGGCTTGGGTGAGGCGTTTACCAATTAAAACTCTTACCATGAAAAAGCAAGCATCTAGCTCGCATTGCAATTCTTCTTCACTTTTAGTTCTTCACTATTCACTACAAGCGTGTTTGCACAGCAAACGAATCTTGATTCCTTGTTTTCCATATGGCAAGACAAAACCCAACCTGACTCCACACGGTCAAAAGCCTATTATGACTACATCCGAAAAGGTTTTAGTTCTTCCAACCCCTATTCAGCCATCATCTTGGCTCAAGAACTAGAAACCTTTAGGGGCAAAATAAGTACCCAATTGCGAAGGCCAGAGCATATCATCTAATGGGTAATTCCAAGTTGAATAAAAGCGAATACCTTGAAGCATTGGACTACTTCCAGCGCTCTATCGAGATTAATGAACAAGTTGGATATAAAAAGGGCAGTACTGTTAGCCTATCGAATATTGGAAATATCAACTACTACCAAGGCAACTACCCCGAAGCATTGAATATTCAAGCGCAATGTTTGGATTTTTTCCAAAAAAAATGGAGATAAAAAACTTATAGCAAGCACCTTAGTTTCGTTTGGGAATATCTATCTAGTACAAGGCAACAGTCCCAAATCGATACATTATAACCTCCGCAGTTTGAAGATTTACGAGGAAATTGGCGATAGAAATGGCGAAGATAGCATCATAACGAACATTGGAAACACTTATATAATGCAAGAAGACTATACGATGGCACTTGACTATTACCAGCGTAGTTTGAAGATTTGCCAAGAAATTGGAGATAAGTTTATTAGTATTAATACAATGTATCATAATGGAAAAATCTATACTGACCTCGGCAACTATCAAAAGGCAGTGGATTACTGTAAAAAATCATTAAGTGTCAGCGAAGAAGTTGGAGTGCTGGCTACGGAAAAAGATGCCTGCCAATGCTCATACGACTCCTACAAAGCAATGGGCAAGGGCAATGAGGCGTTGGTGTATTTAGAAAAAATACAGGAGATTAACGGCAGCCTTATTGCTGAAGAAACCGCCAAAAAACTCCAGTAAATGGAGTTTGGAAAGCAAATGTTTGCCGATAGTATGGCCCATTGAAACAGACCGTTTGGTTGAAGAAGGGCATCAAAATGAGGTAAGAAAGAAGAATAAAACCTTAATATGTTGGGTGGAGGAGGAGTCCTTTTAATCATACTCGCAGGAGGAATATACAGTCGACTTCATTACACGTTAAAAGCCAAGGCCATCATCGAAACATAAAAAGACAGATCCAACAATTTGCTATTGAATATTCTTCCAGCCGACATTGCTGAGGAACTCAAAATTCACGGCAAAGCCGAAGCCCGGGACTTTGACATGGTAAGCATGTTGTTTACGGACTTTAAAGGTTTTACAGCTGCCTCCGCTAAGTTGAGCGCCGCTGAATTGGTGAGTGAAATTAACACTTGCTTTGAAGCTTTTGATGGCATAATGGAAAAGCATGGTGTAGAAAAAATTAAAACCATTGGAGATGCCTACATGGCTGCAGGTGGTTTGCACGTCCCAAGTGATGATTCAGTAAAAAACACTGTTTTGGCGGCTTTAGAAATGCAAGACTTCATCGGTAAACGGAAAATTGAAATGGATTCGAAGAATCTACCCGCTTTTGAAATGCGCGTAGGTATTCATACAGGGCCAGTAGTTGCGGGTATTGTGGTATTAAAAAATTCCAATACGACATTTGGGGTGATACGGTGAATACTGCCGCCCGAATGGAAAGCAACGGAGCGATAGAAAAAGTAAATGTCAGTCAAGCAACCTACGTGTTGAACCAAAACGACCCAGATTTTACTTTCGAAAGCCGAGGCAAGATAGAAGCGAGATGCCAGACATCAGCCATTTGACGGACGGACACAGCCCTTTCCTATAGGTCGGCGCTCCTTATACGGTGTCATTTAATCATGCAGAATTTGACATTTTCAATTTTCAAATATCAATTCTCAAGTAAACATGCGTTAGGAGAACCATTGTGTTGGTCTAGAGACTTTCTCTAAAAACATTCATCTTTAACAATACCTTGCGCTTACTTATTTGATTTTTATACAAGGTGTGCACCGCGGCAAACTAACCAAACTGCCAATGCCAAAAACTACAATTCATACACTTTTACATTGGTGCACATCTTTTATAATTCGACTCAGCTTTGTAAATTGTCGGCATGAATACGACAGGTTTGAAAGTGAGTACGTTGGCCATATTTATATTGGTGTGTTTCTTTGGATGCAAGTCAAATAAAGAGCCAGTTAAAGAGGTATCACCTGCAGACAATGAGATGATAGACTCACTTCCTCAGCTTGATACAAACCATTTGGTCGTAGATAAGTTTCAAATGATTCTTGACAACTATAATCTTGAAGGATCGGTTCTATTTTTTAATGCAGCCAATGGGAAATGGTTGAGTAATGATTTCGACTGGGCAGAGAAAAGAAGATTGCCAGCGTCTACATTCAAGGTTGTCAACTCAATTATAGGGATGGAAACAGGGAAAGTAAAAACGGGTAAAACAGAGTTTATATGGGACGGTGAAAAGCGAAGCATGAAGCAATGGGAGCGAGACTTTGATTTAAAAGGGGCGTTTCATGCATCGTGTGTTCCGTGTTATCAGGATTTGGCCAAACGCATCGGTGTTAAAAACATGAAGATGTATCTCGATACCTTTAACTATGGACGGATGATTGTGGATTCTGAATCCTTAGATGTATTCTGGCTTGAGGGAGAATCAGGTGTAAGTCAATTTGAACAAATTGCATTTTTCGAGCAATTTTACAACAACAAATTGCCTATAAAACTAAGGACTACTAAAGAAATGAAATCTTTGATGGTCATTGACAAAAATGACGGTTACACCTTAAGTGGTAAAACAGGTTGGTCCATTCGAAACGGCAACAACAATGGTTGGTTTGTAGGTTATATAGAGAAAGACAATACGCTATTCTATTTTGCTACAAACGTATCTCCTGGAGAACGGTTTAAAATGGAATTATTCCCAAGAGTTAGAAGTGAGGTGACACTTTTGGCGTGTAAAGTGCTGCAATCGTATTCTTACGAGTAATTGTTGGGATGTATTTTGTCTTATTTAAATTTGGAACTTGGCCACGTAAAGAAATATTCAGCGCACGCCTGCGTTGTAGTTATGATTACCAAATATGAAAGTATTCAAACGTTTTTCTGGTATGGGTATTTGTATGCTCATGTTAATCGTTTTTTCGTCTGCGACCCACCGTATTATTCCGAATAATCTAGACACTTACTTTGTTAAGGTTGACACGATATCGAAACTAGATATGAGCGGTGTGGCCCTTGATTCGTTGGAGTCAATTCAAATTGTTAGACAATCACCGAATCAATATTTTGTCTTAAATTTAAGCGACAAATCCGTCAACTATAAACGGTTGGATGGCAGTATGGATCAAGTTAGAATTGAATTCATGCATGCCAATAAGTGGCAAATTCTTCAAGAAATTGATTACACTGGCATTTGGTGTGGCAACAGTTATATTGACATGCAATTAGATCCAAAGCACTATTTGTCTTTTACAGCTGTAGAATTACCTAGTGATTCAGCTGGCGTAAACTACCGACTACGTGCCGGGATAAAATTGGACGCCAAATGGTATTACACTGCTGTTTGGACAGACAAAATCGGTGTGAAGTATTTGCAGCGCGAAACGGATTGACCTTCTATCGAAAATGTTGGAAGTTATTTTGATTTATTTCTGATTGTTTAATTGTCTCGTTGCGAATTTACATTTCTACGACAGAGGTAAAGAGAATTGTAAGTTATCTTTACTGTGGTCCTTTAGTAATCGATAAACCAATGCGAAAAAACCTTACTCAAACCTGTTGCTTTCTATTCTTTTTTTTAATCAGTTCAATGTCGCATGCCAGGCTTTTGCCAAAGCAAAAGGCAACGCCCTTTAAACACTTGGCGGAAATCAATGCCGAATGGAATCACCGTTTAGATGCAATCCCTAGCGATGGTTCAATTGAGTTTAAAACAGACGTAGATCGGATTCAATATCATCTATATCATGTGATTGCATATTTGCGTAACAATAACTTACCGGATAATTCAGACGCACGTAAACAGCGTTTGGATTTATTATCAAAGCTCAAAACATATGGGGACCAAAAAGTTTTCCCGACCAATTTGTATCATACTGAGCGCACACCATACTTCATCGATGATTATGGCGTACACTGCGCTGTTGGGTATTTGATAAAAGTGTCAGGACACGCAGATCTAATCCGGCAAATAAAGTTGGAACACAATTACAATTACTTAAGAGATATTAAAACGCCTGGCGTAACAGAATGGGCCGAGAGTCATGGATTTACATTGGAGGAGTTGGCGTGGATTCAGCCTGGGTATGTAGACGCTGACTTAGCTGTTATTACTAGGTTCTCAGGTGGTTGGGCGCGTGGTTCTTTTGTTGACCTAGACAACGACGCTTTGATCACGTTTGGGTCGTTTGATTCCATCGATAATAGACCTAGTCCGCCAATAACTGTATACCAAAATAACAAACTTAGGTCATTCTCTGAATTGATTAATGGAGACGTTAATGACGCTTCTGGTAGTTTGCTTGACTTAGTGGTAATAGGAGAAATTATGAGCGGAGATACAACAGTGCCGTTGGCTCATTTCAAAAATGAGACGTGGTCATATTTTAAATCTCCTAACCCTAAATTACCAATTGGCTTAAAGATATTTCGTGTATCGCAAAACGATATATACTTAACAATTTCAGACGGGTATTTGGATAATAGCATAAATGAACTTTGGAAATTGGATTTTTCGACAGGCGGATTTCAAAAGATATTGAGTTGTTTGGGTGCTATAAATACAATTATTGATTCGGGAAATGGCCTTATCATTGGGGGGCGGATGATTCAGTCGGTTTCGTTTAGAGATACGATTGAAAGACCATTGGGTCATACGGTTTTACTACGTTACAATAACGACACTTGGAATATTTTACTAAAACCCACGGAATTGATGAGGACGGTTACATCTGCCATACTCAAGGACTCAACAGTGTATCTGGGCCTTACGGGATATTATTATGATGAAAAACCATCTGATATGTTGGGCTATTATGATTTAAAAAACGGCATTTATACAAAATTATTAGACAGACTTGACGTCAATTATGATTTATATAGCCCAATTAATGATAGCGTGTTTGTCGTGAAATATTTGTCGTTATATCATTCAAGACACTTAGTTGTAGGTGGCATATTTGAATACAGTGATTTGATGTCACAGTCAAAAAATCAATTGATATTTGACCTTTTGGAGAAAAAAATATACCCAACTATTAATTTTAATCAAGGTGGGTCAGAAGTGAATGGTATGCATTATCTAAGTGATAGTTTGTTGTTAATGACTACAAACAATCGTCTACAACTTTTTAAATATCCTGTTTCTATACCTAAAATAGTATCTCCCTTTGATATTTCCGTTTCACCAAACCCATTTTCGTCAACGATATCAATTGATGGATTAGATAATTCTGATTTTACTTACAACCTTATAGATTTAACCGGTAGCATAGTTCAGTCGGGTACTTCAAAGACGGAGTCAATTGTATTCAATGAGACGGTGACGACTGGTTTATATACCTTAACCATCAACACAGACGACAAACAGTATATTCAGAAGGTTGTGAAGGAGTAGCCAATTGTAATCGCTCATTTATGAAAAAAAACCTATTACTCACCA
>JBLING010000130.1:0-7257 GCA_047639155.1 bacterium | reverse complement strand
CACAAAATCAAAGGCCGCTACTTGCAGTTATATTTGAATGCGTTTTGTTATAAATTGAACCGAAGATACTTTGGTCATGGGCTCTTTGATCGATTAACTATAGCAATGGCCAAAACTTACGGGTAAGTTAACGGATAAGCAGATTACTATATCATTAAGAATTAACGTGTTATACCATAAAAAATAATTTTTTTGCAGCCATGAAAATTTTAAAGGTCTTCGTTAATGCCTCCCTACTATTTACATTAACGTTGATTATTTCTGCTGGGTGTAAGGATTTCGATCGCAGAACCCAATTCAATACCACATATACAAATAGAGTAATATTAGATTCTAACAACACGAATGGAACTTCTGGAGAAGCTACATCAGACACGTTAATTGTTGATTTTATTGGAACGGTTGAAGACCATAGCGCTACTGAAAATGGTATAGAGAGTGTTAAAATCGTACGTTTGGCTTTGGAAATAGACAAATTAAAATCACATGCTGGAGCGAATTTCAACGTCCTTGATAACTTGGAAGTATTCATACGTGGTAAGGGGATCGACGAGGTACTTATTGGGTCTACTGACAGCATTCCGTCCAACATTAAATACTTCGAAATAAAAGTTATTCCAGAAAATGAAGATTTCGAAGATCTCATTAAAACGGAAGAGTTTACATGCCGAATGAAATTTACGCCCAACACGCGTATTCTTGATTCTGCCTACGTAATTAAGATTACAGCTACGTATCTAATTGATACGAAACGGTTCGGAATCTAAAACCCCAATAAGCTTTCAACTGGGGCCTGACCCCCTAACATCGTTTCTGGATTTTCTAGATAATTCTTAACAGTGACTAAGAAACCAACCGACTCACGCCCGTCAATTATGCGATGGTCATAGCTCATTGCCAAATACATCATCGGTCTAGCAACTATTTCACCGTTTTCAACAACCGGACGGTTAATGATATTGTGCATACCTAAAATCGCGCTTTGTGGTGGGTTGATTATCGGAGTGCTCATCATACTCCCAAAAACACCACCATTTGAAATCGTGAATGTCCCGCCTGTCATTTCATCTATACTTAATTTACCATCTCTTGCTTTAGTGGCAAGTCGCATTACTTCACTTTCAATTTCAGCGAGCTGCATAGAATCGGCATTTCGAATCACAGGTACCATCAATCCTTTTGGACCAGAAACAGCAATTGATATATCAACAAAATCATGGAAGATCACTTCTGTTCCATCAATATAGGCGTTAACAGCTGGGTACTTCTGTAGTGCCAAAACAACTGCACGTGTGAAAAAACTCATGAAGCCCAGTCCAACACCATGCAATTCTTTAAACTGCTCTTTGTATTCTTTACGGATGTTCATGATTGGCTGCATATTGGCTTCGTTAAACGTCGTTAACATAGCCGTTTCATTTTTTGCAGCAACCAAACGTCTAGACACCGCCTTACGTAGGTTCGACATCTTTTCACGTCTTTCTTCGCGACTACCATTTGCAACTAAATATCCTCCTGCACTTCCAGGGGATGCAAATAATGCATCTGATTTCGTAATACGACCCCCTTTACCAGTTCCTTTTACCTGGCTAGAGGCAATACCTTTTTCATCTAATATCTTTCGTGCCGATGGTGAAGGACTTCCTTCAGCATAGTTTGATTTTGCTTCAACTTTAGATTCTGTTTTTTTCGCTTCCACGGCTGGTTCAGCTTTGGCAGGTGTTTCTGGCTTAGCCGGTTCAGCAGAGGCTGGTTTTTTTGCCGTTGTATCAATTGAAGCAACAACAGAACCTACCGCAACGTCTTCTCCCTCTCCAACTAAAATTTTTAATACACCAGATTTTTCAGCATTAAGCTCTACGGTAGCTTTCTCAGATTCCAATTCGGCAACAGCCTCATCCATTTCAACGTAGTCCCCATCTTGCTTTAGCCATTGGCTGATTGTAACTTCTGTTACTGATTCTCCTACTGATGGTATTTTAAGCTCTAAAGCCATAATGAAAGTTGTTAGCGGCAAATTTATAAAACCAAAGCTAATAAAGATGTGTTGAATTGAAACTATATGTTTCGTTATCAAGACAGTCTATGCCTCATACTTCAATCGATTTATCCGTAATATTGAACCTAATTTAATTCATGTCCAACCTGTCTCACTGCTTACATGCATTTGTCTCCAAATTCCTATATTATGGAGTAAAACATGTCGTTATATCCCCTGGCAGTCGAAACTTCCCGCTTATTAAAACGTTTATAGCCGCAAATAAGTTTGTGGAATTACATAGTGTTGTGGATGAGCGGGCTGCTGGATTTGTAGCCCTCGGTTTGGCGCAACAAACCAATACACCAGTGGTTGTCTGTACTACGAGTGGTACCGCCAGTCTTAACCTATATCCTGCCATTGCTGAAGCGTTTTACAGTCAAACACCGTTGGTAATACTTACAGCCGATAGACCAGCTAGTGCCATTGACAACTGGGAAGGCCAGTGTATAAGACAAATGAATGTTTTTGACAATCATATTCTAGAATCTTACCAAACACCCGAGTCTGTTGACACGATTTATGAGTTTGAAGACGTAGCGACAAATGCAATACAACTTGCCGTTGTTCAACATGGACCTGTACACATAAACATGCCGTTTGAGGAGCCTTTTTATTCAGACTGGAGTGAGCAAAAATTCAGTGGAGTAGAGAAAAAAACGATTCAAGAAAAATTTGATCCAATCCCTCAAGCATTTCAATACGACGTAAAAAAGGCTAAAAATATTCTTTGGTTAAACGGAGCTTCTAGGACAACCGAAGTTTACGAATATCCTTCAAATTTGGTAGTTTGGTCTGATGTGATATCCAATAAAAATAAAACGACGAACCTGTGGGAAAACCTCCTGTTTTCACAAGATTCTATAACTTTATCAAAACCCGACTTAATTGTAACTACCGGCCAATATTTTGTTTCGAAACCCTTACGAAGTTATTTGAGGAGTGTAAAAGGGTTAAGTCATTGGCACATTAATGATGGGGCTGAAATTCCTACACCATTTGAAACAAAGCCAAATACAATGCATTGCGAGGTTACAGAGGTATTAAAAACCGTTTCTCAGAATTATCGGTCTACGGATTTTTACAATGCAATTCAGAAAGCAGACTTGCATCTTAATAATGAACAGTTGCTGATGCGATGGGATGATTTTAGCGAGTTCAGTGCACTTCGGAAAGTGTACAAAGAATTGCCCTCAGAATCAATACTCCACATTGCCAATTCAATGCCTATTCGGTATCTAGCCATGTTGCCGATACGCGAAGACTTGGTACATGCCGCAAATAGAGGAACAAGCGGGATCGATGGTTGTACCAGCACTGCAGTGGGATATGCAATGGCTACCAAGAAACCCGTTTACTTATTTACAGGTGATTTGGCGTTTTTATATGATATCAATGGGTTATGGCAAAAGCATATGCCTGAGAATCTCCGCATAGTCGTTTTTAATAACAACGGTGGAGGAATATTTGAATTGATTGATGGGCCAGTCGAACACAAAGAAACGCTTCCTTATCAAACAACGGATCACAACCGGTCAATTGCCGATATGGCAAAGCATTTTGACTTTCATTATCAATTAGCGGACAGTTTTGTTGGGTTGGAAAAGTCTTTAAAAATGCTACTTGATTCACCTAAACAGGTTATCTTAGAAGTTAAAACAGAACGAAGGTTGAACAAATCATTTCTAAATTCGTATAAACACGCCATGAAACGCGCAATAGCCAATGACAAATAAAAAATTTACACATATAGATGCCAATGGAAACCCTTCAATGGTTGATGTTGGCCAGAAGGATATAACGCAAAGGGTCGCAACTGCCCAGTCGATTGTTATTCTTCCACCTGAAGTGTTGGCTTTGTTAACAAGCGCAGAAATTCATACCAAAAAAGGACCAGTCTTCCAAACTGCGGTTTTGGCCGGTATAATGGCTGCAAAAAAAACATCAGATTTAATTCCGTTGTGCCATCCATTACAATTGAACAAATGCGACGTAACCATAGAAGTAGTTGATACTAAGGTCGTGGTGAATTGCACGGTGGGCTGTAATGGAAAGACAGGCGTGGAAATGGAAGCATTGACAGGAGCATCTGTGGCGTCCTTAACAATTTATGACATGTGTAAAGCTTTTGGACACACCATTCGAATAGAAGAGACAAAATTGATTCAAAAATCTGGAGGGAAAAACGATTTTGACAACCGTTAAAAAACATAAAAAACACAATAAGATTCCAAGAAGAAGTTTTGGTGATTTTGGTGCATCGGAATTGGCATTTGTTGGTACATCATGCAGTAACATTCAACTTCTTTCCAAAGTTGTTATCAAAGATGTGTCAAATGAACACGAGGTTGGATACGTTGATGCAGACCATAAATCATTCGAGCAACCTGAAAAGGGAGATTATTTAGAGCAGGGTGCAGCAGTTTACTTTTCGGACAAACAATTGTCCAAACAGCTCTTGACTACGAATATTGAGAACCCATTCGATTACAAAATTGCCTTCAATTCAATTGACGTGGCGTTCGTAAATGGAAATCATTTTAAAGCCGACTTTCAGATTGTATTTCTAGATACCTCCAAGACCAAGTCGCTTGAGAAACGCATGGATCAACTAACAAATGTGTTGGCTATCGTACATGTTGATACCAATGTAATGCCGCAGTCGATTTCAGACAAAATACCAGATATTGAGAGTCTTCCAACCTTCGATTTTAAAGACACGGCGGGAATCAGCGGTTTTGTTTCGGAATGGCTAAACTCACGCATACCCACTATAAAAGCATTACTCCTTGCCGGTGGTAAAAGTACCAGAATGGGGAAGGATAAGGCAACTCTTGAATACAAAAACACACAACAGTTAGAGCGGTTACTCGGGGTTATTAAACCTATAATACCAGAGGTGTTTGTCAGCTGTCGAAAAGATCAACAGTTCCCAGTTGACGCGCCATATATTTACGACAGAACGGATGATATGGGTCCGCTCGGTGGGATTACAACCGCGTTTCGAACGGATCCCAATGCAGCTTGGCTGGTAATTGCTTGCGATTTGCCCATGATAGATAGTACTGTTATTGAACAGTTAATCAAAAGTAGGTCAACCAAACACATTGCAACGGCATTTTTGAATGATGAAACAGGGTTTGCAGAGCCACTTATCACAATTTGGGAACCTAAAAGCTATATGCGACTTATGCAATTTGAGGCACTTGGGTATACTTGCCCAAGAAAGGTGCTAATTAATTCTAAGACCAACCTAATAACCCCAAATGATGCTTCAAAACTGCTCAACGTAAATACACCTGAAGAGTTTGCATTTGCGACAAAAGCATTGGGCTAATGGAAAACCGATACCACAGACAAATTCAGTTGCCTTCTTTCGGGCAAGAAAAACAAGATAACCTGTCAAAACAAAAGGTTTTGATTGTTGGATGCGGTGGTTTGGGTTGCCCCGTTGCAATGTACTTAAGTAGAGCAGGGGTTCACTCCCTTGGTCTAGTTGATGCCGACAAGGTAGATATCACGAACTTACATCGACAGGTACTTTTTAGTGAAGTCGATATCGGAACCTTTAAAGTGGATGCAGCAAAAAATGCGCTTTTATCCGGAAATAGCCAGTTGACTGTTGATGTGTTTAAGGAAAGATTAAATACCCAGAACTATCAAAGCATAATTAGTGCGTACGACGTTGTCGTTGATGGGTCGGATAATTTTGAGACGCGGTATTTGGTCAATGATGCTTGTGTTTTGCTCAACAAACCTCTTGTGTACGGAGCGGCAAATGGAATAGAAGGCCAAGTGGCTGTTTTCAATGTTAATGGAAGTGGCAACTTACGAGATTTGTTTCCTGAAATACCAAATGCAGGAACGATACAGAATTGTGAAGAAGCGGGTGTTTTAGGAGTTACAACAGGTGTGATTGGGGGCCTTATGGGGCTAGAAGTCATTAAGGTGATAACCGGTCTTGGAAAACCATTGGTGAATCAGCTACTACAGTTTGACGGTATTACGGGTCGAACATACTTTGTGCAGTATACCAAAACGGAGAACAGTGTGATTGAAGCAATTGTACCACTTATACAAGCAAGTTGGATGGAGTACCACGAACAGTATAGGGATGCGATACTCATAGATGTGCGGACCAATGAAGAACGTAATGATTCTACGATTGTAAGTGTGCACATACCTTTAAGTGAATTGCCTTCTAGAGCCTCAGAGTTGCCTCAAGACAAACAATGTGTGTTCTTCTGCAAAACTGGACAAAGAGCTCAACAAGCGGCGCGTATTGCAGCCAAATACTTAAATCAACCTCCGATTGTGATTGTAGATGATTTCGCAATGATGCCTCTTGGATAAACTACTTCTTCTTACGTTTTTTAGGCTTAACGAATGAATTGTCATCTGCCATTAAACTTTTCCAATCAGCATGCACGTCTTGGGAGAAGTCTAAGGTTTCAGTATAGGTTTTTAGGTCAATTTTTTGAACAGTAATTGGGTCCCCAACACAGGCTTCGATATCTTCTAAAAGCGTTTTTTCTTCATCGCTACAAAATGATACTGCAGACCCTTTAGAAACGCCTCGTCCGGTTCTACCCACTCGATGCACATAATTTTCGGCTAGTTCCGGAAGGTCATAGTTAATGACTATATCAACGTTTGGTATGTCGATGCCTCGAGCACTGATATCAGTAGCTATTAGCAGCTTACTATCCCCAGCCTTAAATGACTTCATCGTAGTAGTACGCTCCTCATCGGTTTTGTCACTGTGGATAGTTAAACTTTCGATTTTTACACGCTCCATGGCTTTTTTTACGCGTTCCGCCCGAACCTTAGTGCGCACAAAACACAATATTTTTGACTCAGGATAGTCATTTACAACGCGTTCTAAAAAGAATCGTTTGTCATCCATTTCCACAAACACTATGGAATGTGTTACGTTTTTAGAAACTGGATTCTTCGGAGAAATCTGTATCCGTATTGGATTTTGAACGATGGAATAAGCCAGTTTTTTTATCCTAGGATTAATGGTTGCTGAGAAAAATAAAGTCTGTCGTTTTTTTGGTATAAAGTTCAATAAGTCTTTTATATCTGTGATGAAACCCATGTCCAACATGTGGTCGGCCTCATCCAATACCAATATTTTCAAGTCTGTCAGAATCAAATACCCTTGGCTCCTTAAGTCAAAAAGTCGACCAGGTGTAGCAATAACTACGTCAACGCCT
>JBLING010000129.1:0-7261 GCA_047639155.1 bacterium | reverse complement strand
TACTTTATCATTTTAGATTCAGGTGAATCGTTTAAAGTGATTAAACAGTAGTGAGAAAGTATCGTATTACTACTAATACAATAAGAGAAGGCCATTCGTTTTGCGGATGGCTTTTTTGTTGTGGTATGGGTTTGAAATGTAAGAAGTGAAGTGAACAAGATATCGGGTTGGTGAAAATATTTACTGATATAAGTTGGCGTAAGACAAGTAGCTAAAATTACTAATGCATGTTTAATAAATTAAGCAAGTGTAATATTATTTGCATCTTTGGTTTATGAAGTTCGAACCCCTCGAATCATATATATATCTGATCCTAGTCCTTACACGACCCGTAAACTTGTGGAGCAGTTGGATGAGGAAAAGTTTACCATTAATGACATAGGCGTTAGTTCACGGGTGTTTACCCATTGGCGATCAAATGGGTTAATCCCTGATATAGAAGATGGTTCATGGGTAAAACTGAATGAGTTTCAATTTATCTGGGTACAGATTATTAAAGACTTGCGTGCGTTTAACTTTTCATTAAAGCAGATTGTCAAAGTACGCGGCTCGCTATTTGAGCCCTTGGATGGGTTTGCTACCTCAGATTTGTTTGATAAAAACGGAAAGACAACTAAGGTATTGCGAGAACAGCTTAAAAAGATGTTCGACAATCACCAAGAGATAATTGAAGGCCTAGAAAGTGGGTTCGAGTCAGATCCAACTTCAATGGAGAATTTCCTTAAGATGGTTCATATTCCATTGTTTCTATCACTTTCGTTGAATGTATTGTTCCATGCAATGGATCACACGCTACTGATTAGGCCAGATGGTTGCGTTGATTATACTTCAGAAACACAAGACGAGACATTGGCTAATTATTTGTCGCAGCACGATGCAGAGTCCGTGTTGGTGCTTCCACTCAAAAAGTACATTCTGATGCTGGTATCAACAAAAAAACTGGAAGACAAAGTAGGCAAATTGGCCCTCGTTACCCCAGTTGAAATGCAAGTGTTACAAGCCACGAGGCAGGGAAGGTTATCCGAACTTAGAATCATTTTTGATCCCAATAACCAACATACGGATTTGGTGTATACCTATAAAGGGGTTGTACCCGAAAATGAAATGAGTACAGTTTTAGATCGTTTTAGGCATAAAAAACACGTTCAATTGTTTATGAAGACCAATGATGGCAAAACGGTATCTTTCGAATACCAAGACCGAAAACGGGTCCATAAATTAAATGGAAATTAATTGATAATAAACTCGAATTAAATGATTTTTAAATCGAAATTAATTGACAAAAAGGGGTGTAGATACAGTAATGACAAGGCATTGAAAACCTCAAGCCAATTAAATACGGGTTCATTAGAAACGGGAAAACCGCTAATTGGCATACTCCAATTGAGTTATGTCAGGAAAGTCAAAAACAGGACTTACAAAACAGCAGTTAAAAACCTATAGCGGATTTGAAAAACTAGGTGAGAAGGAATTAGAACAAGCGCTTCGATTTATTGAGTTGATGAGTGAGGTGCTTATTGAAACATTTTAATAAAAGAATAATGCAGCATGTAGATCAACAATTGGCTGCCTTTGCCAAGGGGGCAGAATACAAAAGGTAAAGCCCAATCAGCAGTCATGTATACCCGTGTATCGATCAAGGAACAGGCCGATAACAATCAGAGTCTCTTTACGAAAGCAAAGCACATCAAGCAATTTGCAATGAACAATGATTTGCAGATAATAGGGGAATTTGGGGGTACCTATGAAAGCGCCAAAAGTGACGAGCGCATTCAATTTAAACAGATGATCGCCTTTGTAAAGCGTCACAAAGTAGGTGCAATAATTGTATACTCAATGGATCGGTTTTCTCGCTCTAGTGCAAACTCCATTTATATCTCTGAGCAACTTAGGAAGGTGAGTACTGAAATTACTTCTGTAACACAGCCCGTCGATGCCACTACTGCTGCTGGGGAGTTACAACAGAGTATTTACTTCATGTTCTCACAATACGAAAACAAGCAAAGGCGACTTAAATGTATGGCTGGTACGCTTGAAAAACTTCTACACGGAGATTGGGTTACAGTGCCACCATTTAGGTATAAGATTGTAAAAGAGAAAGGCAAACGAGATATTGTTATCACAAAAGAAGGTAGATTGCTGGCAGCAGCATTTAGAAGAAAGATTAAATACAACTACGAATTCACTGAAATTAGTATATGGCTTGCAATCAGAGGGTTGAAGATAAATGCCAAAAGACTGACTGAGCTTTCTCGAAATATCTTCTATTGTGGGTATATGGCTCATAAAGCCTTGGAAGGGGGAGATAGTCAAAGGCAACCACGAAGGTATTATTACTAGAAAAGAGTTCTTAGACTTGAACGATATGATGCAAAAGCGACCTATCAAGAAACCCATGCACGAAACCTCAGCCAGGTTGCCTCTAAAACGGCATATGAAGTGCTCCAAATGCGAAAAACCAATGACTGGGTATTTGGTTCGGTTAAAGAATTTATATTACTATAAATGCAATACAAAGCACTGCAAGGTCAATCGAAATGCAACTCTTTTGCATAAGAGTTGGGAGCAATCTTTGACTAATTTCCAGTTGGATCCTAACTATACAGCACCCATTATAGAACAGTGGAAGCGCACCTTAGAAGGTTTGCAAGATAATTCAGGTGCAGAGTTGAAAGCGTTACGGAAATCTAAAACCCAAGTTGAACAAAAATTAGGGACTTTGGAGGAGCGTTATGTGCTAGGTAAAATCAAAGGGGATTTATATGAGAAATATGCGGCCAAATACCGAACAGAATTAATCCCTTTTGTCGAAGAAATCGCCCAACTTGAAAATCCGTTATCGAACCCCGATAAGTTAATCGAAAATGTAGCAGATTTATTATGTAACCTACATAAAACGTGGCAGTTATCGAAAGTAGATGGGAAGTCAAAACTACTTCTAGCACTCTATCCGCAGGGTGTTTTACCTGATGTCGAAAAAACAATTATCGAACTTTTCGTTTAAACCCAGCAATTCTCTATATCTCAACATTTACGAGGGTTATAGGGGAAACAAAAAAGCGGAATACAAGTGATAAATACTCTTATTCCGCTTTGGTAGAAGGAGGCAGAATCGTGCTTTGCTCATTTCAAAAAAAACATAGCGAGAACTTATGATACCGTTCGTTTCAAGACTTCAGCTATTTCAGTTATTCCGAGATTAACCGTCCGTTTTTTCTGAAGGGATTATATCTATTTCGGGGACGTAAAGCAATCATCAATCTAAAATCTCCAGTCCTCACTCCCCTACCATGTTCTCTTGTAGCTCTTCTAAACTTTTTCCTTTGGTCTCCGGTACCTTTAACAGCACCCAAATCAATTGCAGCACCATCATTCCAGCGAAGAAGGCAAAAATAATCCATGGCGCATCTTTCAGTATTCCATCTTTGCTGTCTAAAAATACAGGTGTAAGTAATGTTATGACGGCTGCCATAACCCAATGAATTCCGGAACCGAACGCTTGCCCGTATGCCCGTACTTTGTTTGGAAATATTTCAGCGATAAACACCCAAATAACTGCGCCTTGTCCAATGGCATGCGACGCTATAAACATACACAAAAAGAAAAGCGTAACTCCCGGACTGGCTCCTGTTTTAAACGCAAAGGCCACTCCTATCAGACTAATTATGTATCCGATCGAACCATAAACCAACAATGTCTTGCGGCCCAATTTGTCAATCAAATACATGCCGAATAATGTAAATATCAAATTTATCCCGCCAATTGAAATACTACTCAGAAGTGATTCCGAAGTCGCAAATCCAGACAATTCAAGTATTTGTGGGGCGTAGTAAAAAATAAAATTTACACCAGACCATTGATTGAAAAATGCGAGTAAAAATGCCAACACAATCGGTCTGCGGTATTTTTTTGCAAACACAGAAGTTCTTTCACTCTTGTCCTGATGGTTTAGTATAGATTCAAGTTCTTGTTTCGCTTCCGATTCAGAACGTGTTTCTTTCAAGACAGCCAACGCCGCATCAGGATCTTTTTTAACTGTTGCCAACCAACGCGGACTTTCAGGAAGCTTCATCACCAACAAGACATAAATCAAAGCTGGAATTGCCTCTACGCCCAACATCCATCGCCAATCTTGTGCTCCACCGATTTGAGCAATTAGATAATTGGATAAAAATGCGATAAAAATACCTAGGACTATGTTAAACTGATATTGAGCAACCAATCTTCCTCGGTTCTTTGCACTTGCAATTTCTGCAATAAAAGCTGGAGCCGCCACAGACGAAGCACCTACAGCCAAACCTCCAATAAATCTAAAAAAGGAGAAACTTATTGGGTTTGGAGCCAATCCACTACCCACGGCTGACACAAAAAACAACAATCCAATAGCGATGAGCGTTGGCTTTCTGCCGTATCGTTCACTCGGAATACCACCAAACAATGCACCAACAACGGTTCCCCATAATGCCATCGACATAATGAAGGTGCCGTGAAACAACGGCGACATATCCCACAAAGTCTTTATGGGTTGATTTGCTCCGGAAATTACTACGGTATCAAATCCGAAGAGAAAACCCGCCAAGGCTGCTGTAAATGTCCATATTGCTGTTTTATTTTCCATTTTTGTAAAGTTAATCGTTACTTAAATAGTCACAAGAATAGTGTTTGAATTCATATTGACTGATTGAATTATTGAATGTCTGAATGTCTCAATTATTGAATGTCTGAATAATTGAATGAGGAATGAGTGAATGATGCTTTAAATATTTCACTTTTCGTTTTTCACTTTCCTTTTACATTTCACATTCATCTGCCTCCTCCGCCCTGCATACTCCTGCTGCTCGTCATAACTGGCAGTGGTTGGTTTTTTTTGCACATAGCATGTTATGATGTTAAAAGGCTAACGCCTTTATTATTGCACAAATTTTAGATTGAAAAAGTCCAGTAGTTAAACGGTCAATGTCTGTATTGTTGAATGTCGGAATAATTGAATGAGGAATGAGTGATTATCAATAAGTATAAAATGGCCAACGCTATTTAGGGACGTACATTTTCTCTAATCTCTATTTTCTCTTCCCTAATGGCTATTGCCTAATGCCTAATGGATTAAATCATTCAACAAACACCAATCTATGTCAATTGTTAATCACTAATTGTAAATCATTAAAGTGCATTCAATACCTTTGCCGCTTCTTCAAATACGATAGCATGTCTGAATCCAATTCGACCGATAAAATATATCCAGAATACCAAGGGCTAAACCTTCCCGAGGTTGAGAAAGGTGTTGCACAATACTGGAAAGAATACAATATTTTTTCAAAGAGCGTTTCCTCGCGAAATGAGGATAAACCGTATGTGTTTTTTGAAGGTCCTCCTTCAGCAAATGGCATGCCCGGCATTCACCATGTTATGGCCCGAACAATCAAAGACATTTTTTGTCGATATAAAACCCTTCAGGGGTTTCGTGTTGAACGAAAAGCAGGTTGGGATACACACGGACTTCCTGTAGAACTCGGTGTCGAAAAAGAGCTAGGTATTACAAAGGAAGACATTGGCAAAACCATCTCGGTTGAGGAATATAATGCTGCCTGTAAAAAAGCAGTAATGCGTTATACAGATGTTTGGAACAAACTCACACAGCAAATGGGATATTGGGTGGATATGGAAGATCCATATGTTACCTACAAACCCAAATACATGGAAAGCGTGTGGTGGTTGCTTAAACAGATATACGACAAAGGAAATATCTATAAAGGATATACAATTCAACCTTATTCACCTAAGGCGGGTACGGGTCTTAGCTCACACGAATTAAACCAACCAGGCACGTATCAAGATGTAACAGATACAACCGTTGTTGCCCAATTTAAATATGCTGCACAAGATGGCTTCAAAGCCCCATGGGACACGTTGGAAGATGTGTACTTTTTGGCTTGGACAACCACACCTTGGACTCTACCTTCCAACACCGCACTGACTGTTGGTGAAAAGATTGAGTACGTATTGGTCCAAACATACAATCAGTATACATTCGATCCAATTCAAGTCATCCTTGCTAAGAACCTAGTTTCAAAGCAGTTTACAGGCAAATATGATGCCGTTGAAAGCGAAGAGGGTTTAGTGGGATATACTTCCGCTGACAAGAAAATCCCTTTTCACATAACACAAGAATTTAAAGGTGCCGATTTAATCGATCTAAAGTATGAGCAATTGTTCCGCTATGCGCTGCCTTACGAAAATACAGAAAATGCATTTCGGGTAATCGCTGGTGATTTTGTTACTACAGAAGACGGAACTGGAATCGTACACACAGCGCCAACGTTCGGGGCGGATGATGCAAAAGCGGCTAAGGAAGCAACTCCTGAAGTACCTCCATTATTAATTCTCGATGCCAATAATAACCCAATTCCTTTGGTGGACTTACAAGGTCGGTTTGTCAGCGTAATGGGTGCGTATGCTGGTAAATATGTAAAAAACGAATACTACGATGATGGCGCGGCGCCAGATAAATCGGTAGACGTGGAATTGGCGATTGAACTCAAAACGCGTAATCGCGCATTTAAAGTAGAAAAATACACACACAGTTATCCAAACTGTTGGCGAACAGATAAGCCAATACTATACTACCCATTGGATTCTTGGTTCATTAAGATTCAATCGGTTAAAGACAGGATGTTTGCGTTAAATGAAACCATTAATTGGAAGCCTAAATCAACAGGTGAAGGCCGGTTTGGCAATTGGTTAAAAAATGCGAACGATTGGAATTTGTCTCGTTCAAGATTTTGGGGAGTTCCCCTACCAATTTGGCGGACTGCCTCTGGATCGGAAGAAATAATGATTGGTTCCATGAAGGAATTAATTGCTGAAATTGAAAAATCTGTTGGTGCTGGTCAAATGACGAAAAATCCTTTTGAAGGATTTGAAGTCGACAATATGTCGGACGAAAATTATGATCAAATTGACTTACATAAAAACATTGTAGACCAGATTGTCTTGGTATCGGAAAGCGGAGAACCAATGCACAGGGAATCCGATTTAATTGATGTTTGGTTTGACTCTGGTTCAATGCCATATGCGCAGTGGCATTATCCTTTTGAGAACAAAGAGCGTATTGACTCTGGTCAATCTTTCCCGGCTGATTATATCGCTGAAGGTGTTGATCAAACTAGAGGGTGGTTTTACACATTACATGCTATTGGAACTTTAGTCTTTGATTCAGTCGCTTATAAAAACGTAATTTCCAATGGTTTAGTGTTGGATAAAA
>JBLING010000128.1:0-7278 GCA_047639155.1 bacterium | reverse complement strand
GCCGACTGTTTCCGGAGAAAAAGTTGAGACCAATAATATGGCGATTGGTCCACCGATTATTATACCTATGGTTCCCGTAAAGAACATAATCAAACTCTTTGGTCCAAGGTTAATTATACCTTTCAAGTCGATACTCAAAGTCATTAAAACCAATGCGGATGGCAGTAAATAACGGGTTGCTATATAATATATACTGGAAGACTCGACACTATTCACGATGCCCAAACTTGCTAAAACAGAGGGAAGCAAGTAGCACATTAACAATGCTGGAACAACCTTATAAAACTTGGTTAACGTTTTGTTCTTTGATGTGCTCGTATAAAAAACGAACGCCAAACATAACAACAACAAGCCAAGCACCACTGCGTCATTTTTAACCAATGGCGCTTTTTTAATCACGTTAAAATTCATTTTGGAGGTCTTGCCTCCAATTTCCTTTAGCCTCAACTCAACCTCCCCAGAAGCTTCAAGGGTGATAACAATCGGTCGCAAACTATTCAAGAGCAGACTATCTTCATTCATGTAAAAAACGAAAGGCGACTCAGTATTCCATTGAGAAGGAAAATCCACCGTATATGACTTGCTAACGGATAGATCGAGATACTCAGGAGCGTGCCCAAATACTATTGTAGGTGACTCAGCTTTTGATGAAACTGTATCGATTACAGATGCTGTTGAACTTGCACTTGATGACAGAATAAATCCTGTAATCAGTAAAACAGTAAGGAATGTTTTTTTCGCTTGAATTGCGGTGGTAGAAATCATGTTGCAAGTAATAAAAAATATCGACTTGGTAAATCGATTTTTATACTTTAACTTCGACTACTTTCAATTTTTTATAAAGCATAATACTCATTAATTAGAATTTATGGTTTAACTTTACTTTTAAGAGGGATTGGTTCGCCGGTCCCTTTTTTATTTTGAAATCATTCGGCGAATCGCCATTATATACCCCAAATGCAATGCCTCGTGTGCGTTGTTAAACTCCAAAGCATCTTCGATATTATTTAAGGTAATGCCATAACTGGTTGGGTACGCTTCAAAAGTCTTAAACAAGCCAGCGGAATAATCCCTTTTGGTCTTTTCCACTAAGTCAAACAGTTTGGTTTTTAGGCTAGTCAAAATTTCTTGGGAATATGTAGCTGCCACGGACCCTTTTTTGAAATGATCAATATAAACGGGATCAACCTCCATTGGCAAGCTACTTAGTCGGTAGTTTAGTAGTTGCTGCGTAACAACTATATGTCCAAGGTTCCAAAGTATGTTGTTGTTCAGTCCAACTGGTACTATATTTAATTGCTCTAAACTCAGTTGTTCAACGATTGCGGCAATATTCTTTCGGGTTTTAAGTAATAAATCAAAGGTGTTCATGGCCTCAAATATAAGCCATTAAAAAAACGACCAACATGTACCATGTGGTCGTTTTCCAATCAAATGAATGATTAATATTTTACAATTTTCTTAACGTGTGTTTCAGACCCTGAAGAGACTTTTAAATAGTAAACCCCTTGAGCAATGTTCGAAACGTTAATTTGATTTGTGACCAAACCGCTTTGAACAGAGATGTTGCGTAACACTTTTCCAGTTGCATCCATTAATACAATCTTATCAACTAACATATCTCCAACACTTTCAATACTAATCATGTTGGGAGTTGGATTTGGGAATATCTTGATATTATTGGCTAGGGTATGCAATCTGTTAAAATCTTTGTTGGCTTTTTGAGGAACAAATATGTCAGCGTTTTTAGTTACAACAGTGGTTTCCTCAATCATGTTAGACTCAGCATCTAATTCGTAAAACTTTGACTCGCCATTCACAATTTTAGAAACAAATAATTTATTCAATTCAACGTCGTACTGAATAGTTCCATTCTGTTCCGTTTTGATTTCCTCAAGTTGTGTGTCTAACAATACCTTGTTTGTAGCTTCTCCAGTTACGTCATTAATGTCTACAACATAGTAAAGCGTTGCATTTGTAGAAGCATCCTTTTCAATAACCAATGCTTTTAATGTTTTAGTTGCAGAGCAGTATGTAAGCGACAATGCTTCCACATGAACAGCAACCGTACGTGTTTTATTGGTGTTTAAATCCAATTTCACCATGCGATTAAACCCTGGGATATCCTTTGCAATAAACACAAACTCAGATTTGTCGGTATTGACAGTTGGCAAACTAATTGCAAAATTGTGCTTTTGATTAAAGTTTAATAGATCCTTTTTATTCGCTTCACCTACGAAAGGAAGCGTAGGAACAAAAATCGAAAATGTCGGAATTTTTACTTTTAGAGATGTGTTATCAACCAAATCAAGGATTGTAATACTTACATCTTCCGATAAAAAATCATAATAATTTGGCACCTTAGAGGTCGCCAAATACACCATCTTGTTTTTAGATTCAACGAAATTTAGAGACAACATGTGGTCGTATAATCTTGTTGATTTAAAGTGCCCACCAGCTTCATTTCGGATGTGTATAGTCGATGACGTTCCGTCAAAACTAGCATAAGCATATTGCTCTTCTCCTGCATATTTTACGAACGTATTGCGGCTATAATCAGTGCCTAGCGATTCTGTTGTTGTTTCAAAAACGCCTGCATCGACATCAAAATTTGAGAGTTTCCATTCATTGTCGGATTCAACAACACAAGGATAACTTGTTTGAGCAACAACCATCCCAGCTGCGGCAATTAATACTAACGATAAGCATATATTTTTCATAGTACTACTGTTTAATTCTTTCACAAGATACAAATAATATACCAATCAGATACTTTCTAAAGTGTATCTATCAGTCTGTTTTCTTTTTATTCGGTTTGCCAATTGAATCACGCATGCTTGTATCGGACTCAATATTTCTCAGCTTGTAATAATCCATTATACCCATATTACCACTTCTGAATGCCTCGGCCATAGCCATTGGAATTTCAGCCTCTGCTAAAATTACTTGAGCACGTGCTTTTTGAGAATCAGCTTTCATTTCTTGCTCGCGTGCTACGGCCATTGCGCGTCTTTCCTCCGCCTTTGCGTTTGCTACTTTAAGATCCGCTTCAGCTTGATCTGTTTGAAGCTCCGCTCCAATATTCTTTCCTATGTCAATATCTGCAATATCAATACTTAAAATCTCAAAAGCAGTTCCTGCGTCTAGTCCTTTTGCCAAAACCGTTTTAGAAATCTTATCTGGGTTTTCCAGTACAGATTTATGGTCCGTTGCAGAACCAATCGTAGTAACAATACCTTCACCAACCCGAGCTAGAATTGTTTCTTCACCCGCACCACCAACCAACTGGTGAATGTTTGCACGCACGGTAACTCGTGCTTTTGCGATTAATTGAATCCCATCTTTTGCCACAGCGGCAACAGGTGGGGTATTAATGACTCTAGGATTTACACTTAACTGAACTGCATCAAATACATCTCGACCGGCTAAGTCAATTGCTGCAGCAAGGTTAAAATTCAATGGGATGTTCGCTTTATCCGCACTAATCAACGCCTTTATAACAGTGTTCACATTTCCACCGGCCATAAAGTGTGTTTCTAAATCATTTACCGTCGTTTTCAATCCAGCTTTAACCGAGTTGATCTGAGCATTAATGATTAATGATGGCGGCACTTTCCGTATACGCATTAGTATCAATTGCACAATACTTGTTCGCGCACCAGACACCAATGCAGTAAACCACAGGCCGATAGGTACGA
This sequence comes from bacterium, assembly GCA_047639155.1. Lineage (GTDB taxonomy): Bacteria > Bacteroidota > Bacteroidia > NS11-12g > UBA9320 > UBA987. The sequence continues at coordinate 3,580 of JBLING010000128.1, read as the reverse complement.
AGTACAAAAAGACAAAAAGAAAAATGAGAATTGCGCCAATGGCGAGCAACAACGATGCATTCATATTGTTAATTTTTTAATAAATATTTTATTGTTATTAATTCGAATTACTTCAATAGGGCTGCCGGCTTCAATGGCTTCACCTTCCGAACTAACCTCGACTTTTTTGCTATTGAATAATCCAGTCCCTAACGGTCGCATAGCAGACAAAGCTTTACCTTGATCTCCTACCGTTACAACGTCAACCGCATTCTCTTTTGCCTTCCCAGATATTACACCTGTAGATGCCATTCTTGTCCAAACGCCACTTTTTAAGGCAAAAAGGACAACACTAACAGTGGTTACACCTACAACAAACAAAACGATGTTTCCAGTAGAGTTTCCATATGCTTCATACACTTGATATACACCAAAACCGATGAAACCCAAACCAATAACACCCAAGATAACACCAGGCGTCACAAGGATTTCAACTAACAAAAATATTAGTCCGATTACGATAAAAAATATAATTAAACCGAGGGTCATTACACTATACTAAAAGCAACGCAATTTACATATAAAATGATATTTCTAAGTCTAAGTTAAGAGGAAGTTTGCTATCTAAACGACGAATGGAATTGCAGGCTTTATTTCAATGCTAAATTGTTTCCCTGACATTTGCTCTCCGTCCAAATGTGCATGTATAATTTCTTTCGATTTTACAACAACTTGTTTAATCCTTCTGTGACTAACGAAAGACTCAGATAAATGTCTACCTGCCTGTACTTTGGGAATGTTAAACAATCGTTTAATGGGTGATAATGCTTCCACTTTTACAATATCCAACAACCCATCTTTTGCGTCACTCTCAGGCGAAATTCGAAAACCCCCACCGTAGTCTGTGCCATTTGCAATTGCAATCATAAACATACGTTGGTTTTCGGTTTTCCCTTCAATCTCAATGGAAACATCTATACTTCTATATAAGAAGATGTTCTTGAAGATGGCAACCCAATACTTCCATTTACTCGATATAAAAGGGAGCTTCATACGCATCGTTTCTCGAGCAACATTGCCATCAAATCCAATTCCTACACCGTTAAGAAAATAACGATCGTTGCAAATACCGATATCATATGCTGTTCGACCTGTAGCACAAACTTGTTCTATTGATTGTTTGCAGTTAATATTTCCATATACCAACCTATGGAAATCGTTTCCACTGCCTGCAGGCACGAGATGGATATCGCAAAGTCGGCATGATTCAACATTTAAAACTTCGTTAATGGTGCCATCTCCACCAACAACTGAAACAACATTGGGTTGGAAAGCCTCTACGGCTAAATTGATACCATCATAATCCCCAGGGCCTTCCGTATTGTAAAATGAGAAAGAATGTGACGTTAGATTCTCTGCGAAGCTGCGATATAGAGCTAGGGCTTGAGACGAAGTTCCTCCACCAGCAAAAGGATTACATATGACTAATACTTTTATCAATTACATCTGTTAAGTACGTCATCAACCATTTTCGATGACCCCATTAATACGGGAACACGTTGATGTAATTCAGTGGGTTGTACTTCCAAAATACGCATGCTACCAGTAGATGCCTTGCCGCCAGCTTGCTCTGTTAAGAACGCCATTGGATTACACTCATACATCAGTCGCAACTTGCCATTGGGCGCAGAATCTGTTGCTGGATACATAAATACCCCACCCTTAATCAGGTTTCTGTGAAAATCTGCCACCATTGATCCGATATATCTTGCTGACATCTTAGCGTCTTTGCATGCAACTATATAGGCTTTAACACCCTCAGAGAAGGCGTTGTAATTGCCTTCGTTTACCGAAAAAATATTCCCCGTTTCTGGTGTAGTCATGTTTGGATGACTAAGACAGAAATCTCCGATAGACATGTCCAATGTGAACCCATTAACGCCCGAACCTGTTGTATACACCAACATTGTACTTGAGCCATAAATCACATATCCTGCGGCAATTTGATTAATTCCTTGTTGTAAACAATCCTCATCTGTAGCCTTTGTTCCTACAGGGGATACGCGGCGATAAATTGAAAATATGGTCCCGATAGGCGCATTTACATCAATGTTCGACGACCCATCTAACGGATCCATAGCCAACACATATTTAGCGTTGGGATTTAAATGGCGTATATAATCTTCTTCTTCACTAATGATAGCACAACAATCACCGCCAGCAGACAACGAACTTATAAACTCGTCGTTGGCAATGACATCAAGTTTTTTAACTTCCTCGCCTTGAATATTAGTTGACCCATGCTCACCAAGTACATCAACCAAACCCGCCTTTCGCACATCTCTATTAACAAGCTTGGTTGCAAACTTGATGTCTCTAAATATTTTTGAAAGATTACCGGAAGCCGATGGATGTTTGGCTTGTTCATTTGCCACGAATTGGCTTAAAGTAATAACTGTGTTCCTATTTCTCATTTTTGGTTAAGCTTCATAAACGCTTTAATGATGGTAAAAACGTAAATTTGCAGCGGCAAATATAAGGCCGCTGGAAGCAAAAAACTTAGTTGGATGTTAGTATTCAAATTTGGAGGGGCATCTGTTAAAGATGCAAAATCGGTTCGCAATGTTGCGAATATCTTAGCAAGATATCAGAAGGAGCAAATCCTTGTGGTTGTTTCTGCTATGGGTAAAACCACCAACCTAATGGAATCTTTGGTCAGTGCTTACATGAACAAGCGAGATTTTAGCTCCATTCTTGAAGAAGTAAAGTCGTTTCACCGTACAATTATTACAGAATTGATAGGTGCAAATTCCCAGCAGTTTTATGAGGTTGAAAACCTTTTCATAGAGCTGGAATGTGCCTTAGACACCGACATGTTACCGAGTGGATATGATTTCGTATATGACCAACTAGTGCCCTACGGTGAGTTAATTTCAACCCGTATTATCAGCCACTTTTTGAATGAAAATAACATCACCAACAGATGGCTCGACGCTCGAAACTTCGTTGTAACTTCTTCACATCATCGCAGGGGAAGAGTTGATTGGGAGACTACACAAAACCTGATAAGCAAAAGGGCCAAAAAGCTGATTGAGAAGCAACTAACAATTACCCAAGGCTTCATTGGTAGAACGAGTGAAAACACGAGTTCAACATTGGGAAGAGAGGGTAGTGATTATTCAGCTGCCATTTTTGCCTATTGTTTGGATGCAGAATCCGTGACAATATGGAAAGACGTACCTGGTGTGATGAATGCTGATCCAAAGCGATTGAAGAATACCAGCCTACTTCCAGATATATCCTTCAAAGAAGCAATTGAATTGGCGTATTATGGTGCCTCTGTTATACATCCCAAAACCATCCAACCGCTGTTAAAAAAAGCAATTCCATTGTATGTCCGCTCGTTCCTCGACGAACATGCTCCTGGAACAATAGTTCAGGATCATGGTTTGCAAAACGTTGTTGACGTACCTTGTTATATCGTTAAAGACAACCAAGTTATGATCTCTTTGTCTTCTAAAGACTTCGCGTTTATTGTTGAGGACAACTTGAGCCATATCTTTAGTGCCCTTGCGTCGAGCGGCACTCAGATAAACTTAAT
>JBLING010000127.1:0-7292 GCA_047639155.1 bacterium | reverse complement strand
AAAGCCCCGCCTGTTGCTTGATGAACCACCTTTGATTTATCAATCATTATTTGAAGATGCTCATATCCAGGTTTCAACATTCCTTTTAATACTGGGATGTTGTTATTAAACTGAGAAATAAAAGAATTAGAATCGTATGTAGAAAGACCATAATTAAAGGAGACTATAATGGAATCAATGCCTAGCTGCAATCCTTCGATTTCATTTCCTAAGTACGTAATATGATACGTTGTGCCTAGGGCATTGCCCGCCAACTTGTTTTCAGACACATTATCGTCTGAACTTGGGTTACATCCATAAAAAAGGAAGACAAAAAAAAGGCAGATAAAACTGCCTTTTTTAATATTTAACATATTCAAAACCATATGATTACCCTCCAAAATCATCAAAGGCTACATTCTCTGGTGGTACTCCCCAATCGTCTACCATTTTCAAAACTGCTTGGTTCATTAATGGAGGTCCACAGAAATAAAATTCGATATCTTCTGGTGCTTCGTGTTTCGTCAAATATTGATCGATTACGGCCTGGTGCACAAAGCCTTTGAAGCCGTCACCATTTGCATCGTCAACATCTGTTTTTACAGTCCAATTGTCGGCCTCTGCTGGTTCAGACAAGACCACGTAGAATTTGAAATTAGGAAATTCCTTTTCAATTCTCTTGAAATGATCCAAATAGAACAATTCTCTTTTCGATCGTCCACCGTACCAATACGAAACTTTTCTTCCAGTCTTCAAAGTATGAAACAAATGGAACAAGTGCGAACGCATTGGAGCCATTCCAGCTCCACCACCGATATACAACATTTCTGATCCCGTTTCCTTGATGAAAAATTCACCGTAAGGACCTGAAATTGTCACTTTATCACCTGGTTTACAGCCAAATACAAAAGAGGAGCATATGCCTGGATTAACGTCCATCCATTTGTTGTTTTTGCGGTCCCAAGGTGGTGTTGCAATTCTGATGTTCAACATCACAATGTTTCCCTCTGCAGGATGGTTGGCCATGGAATAAGCTCTAAATATCGGCTCATCATTCACCATTTTCAAATCCCACAATCCAAACTTATCCCACTCTGATTTAAAGTCCATTGGATCTCTACCATCAGCAACCAACTCTGGGTGTGCTTCAATATCCATGTCTTTAAACTCAACGGTCATTTTGGGAACGTCGATTTGGATATAACCACCAGCTTCAAAATCAAGTGTTTCTCCTTCAGGAAGTCGTACTACAAATTCTTTTATAAATGAGGCAACATTGTAATTTTTAATCACTTCGCACTCCCATTTCTTGATACCAAAGATTTCCTCTGGAATACCAATTTTCATGTCGTTCTTCACCTTCACTTGGCAAGCCAATCTCCAGTTCTCTTTTTGTTCTTTTCGTTTGATGTGTCCTGTCTCAGTTGGAAGAATGTCTCCTCCACCTTCAAATACTTGACATACACACATCGCACATGTTCCACCACCACCACAGGCAGACGGAAGATATATAGACTGGTCCGTTAACGTATTTAATAACGTTGTGCCAGCGGAAACTTCGATGGTTTTTTCACCATTGATTGTTAACTTCACATCGCCCTGATTCACTAGTCTTTTGGCAGCTACTTGAAGCATCAATACCAAAAGCAATATGATTGCTGACAACGCAATGGCCGAGGTAATTATAATAGCACCGTCTATTTTTAATAATACCATAATTCTTATTCTCCAAATGGAAGTTTAAATCCTATAAAACTCAAAAAGGCGAAAGCCATTAAACCAACTGTAATAAACGTTATACCTAACCCTCTTAATCCTTTAGGAACATTAGAATAACTTAGTTTCTCACGGATTGCTGCTAAAGCAACAACCGCTAAGAACCATCCTACTCCTGAGCCCAATCCATAAACAACACTTTCACCAAAGGCAAATTCTTTACCAGGTAAAAACAACGCTGCTCCTAAGATAGAACAGTTTACGGCGATTAGCGGTAAGAAGATACCTAGCGCATTATATAGAGCTGGAGACAGTTTCTCAACTACCATTTCTGTAAGTTGTACAAAGGCTGCTACTACCGCTATAAATACGATGAATTTTAATACTTCAAGGTTAACCACCGAAAAGTCAGCGAAACCTTTTGATACACCCAGGTTGACATTCAGCCATGTTAAAGCGCCTTCTTTTAAGATATAGTTATATGCTAACCAGTTTAATGGAACAGTAATAACTAATACAAACGTTACCGCCATTCCAAGTCCTACCGCCGTTCCAATTTTCTTTGACACAGCTAGGTATGAGCACATACCTAAGAAGTAGGCGAAAATCATGTTGTCGACGAAAATCGACTTGATTCCAATGTTTAAATAATTTTCTACTATTCCCATGATCCCTTAATTATGCTTCCTCCGTATATCCGTTTCTGGAACGTTGGAACCAGATTAATAATCCTAAAACTATACAAGCGCCCACTGGGCTCATCATTACACCATTACCAGGGTAGTTTTCACCAAATATGTCGAACCCAAATAACGATCCACTGCCGAATAACTCTCTAAAAAATGCTACCGGAATCAAAATTGCCGCGTATCCCAATCCATTACCAAGCCCATCTAAAAATGCAGGTCCAGGTTTATTTGCTAGTGCAAACGCCTCTAAACGCCCCATGATAATACAGTTGGTGATAATCAATCCAACAAACACAGATAGTTGCTTTGAAACGTCGTAGGCAAATGCTTGTAATACCTGATCAACAACCGCAACCAATGAAGCAACTACTAATAGTTGAACAATGATTCTTATTCTTCCTGGAATTACATTTCTAAGCAATGAGATGGCAACATTCGAACAAATCATTACAAAGAGTACCGAAATACACATGTACAATGTTGGAATTAACTTTACCGTAACCGCCAACGCCGAGCACACACCAAGAACTTGAACAGTAATAGGGTTGTCTGCGTCTAATGGGTTGGTAATTAGTTTTCTATTTTTTTTCGAGAATAAAGGCTCGCGCTCTTTAACCTCTTTTTCTACCGCTTGTGCTTCCGTGCTCATATTAGTTTTTATTAGCGTCGATATATACTCGGTACATATTCATATAATTCTTCATCATGGAATTAACGCCATCGGCTGTTAATGTTGCTCCCGACAAGCCATCTACTGCATGTGGGTCTGATGAATAATCTTTTCCTTCTCCTTTTTTCATGGTAATTGAAACAAGCTCATCTCCCTTGAAAATCTTCTTACCTTCTCTATAACGATTCTGAACTTTATCCTCCGTAATTCTTGCTCCTAGACCAGGTGTTTCTCCCTTATGGTCTAATACAAATCCCTTTACTTCATTTAGGTCTGTTCCAAGAGCCATATAACCCCAGATATTGTCCCAAAGACCAAAGCCATAGGTTGGTATCACGTAATAGTCCACTTTTGAGCCATCTTTACTCATGACCTTATATACTGGTAAGTTTATGGTTTGACCTGGTTTAAGGTCACCATTCTTTTCCATCTTTCTGTATTCGTTTTTCAGTTTAACTGCATTCGCAGCTAATCCGTCTACAATCTCTCCCTTTGAATTAACAACGGACTCCTGTACACGGTTTTCATACATCCCAGCAATTTCTGTCTTTTCAATTTCAGCCATCTCGTCGCCTAACGCTGCTTTGAGAATAAACTTCTTTCGTTCTATTTCTCTTTCCTCATATTGCCTATCAGCTAGTGCTCCTGAAACAACAGATAATAGCACGCCACATACCAAGATTACCAATAAGGCGAATCCAAATATGTATCCACTTGAGTTTTTATTAAGCTTTGACACGATTCAATCTTCTTTTAATGTTAGCCTTTACCACATAATTATCTACCAGCGGAGCCATTACGTTCATAAATAATATTGCGAACATGATGCCCTCTGGATATGCTGGGTTGAACACCCGAATTAAAACTGTTAGTACTCCAATAAGAATACCGTAAATCCATTTACCCGTGACCGTATGAGCTGCGGAGACGGGATCAGTAGCCATAAATACAGTTCCGAAAGCGAATCCTCCAATGAGTAAATGTTGATAGGCTGGTAAATCATAGTATGGATTTCCACCAACGGCGTTTAGGATTAATCCCATGCCTAGCGCTCCTAAAACCGAAGCAACCATAATTCTCCAACTACCAATACCGGTAATAATTAAAATCACCGCTCCTATCAAGCACATCAGCGTGGATGTCTCCCCAATACTTCCTGGGATAAAGCCCATGAAGGCGTCGTAGACATTTACAGAGTATTGTTTTGCTGCTTCTACATTGGTTCCACCTAAAACACCAAGAGCAGTTGCCCCTGAGGTCGCGTCAACAATTCCATCTCTTATACCTGATACCCATATGTCGCCAACAATTTCAACGGGATAGGCGATGTATAAAAATACCCTGGCCGTTAGTGCTGGATTCAAAATATTCATTCCAGTTCCACCAAAAACTTCTTTCCCGATAATCACGGCAAATGCTGTCGCAACTGCAACCATCCACAACGGGATGTCTGCAGGAACAATCAGTGGTATTAGCATTCCTGAAACCAGAAATCCTTCATTTACTGGATGTCCGTTAACCTGACAAAAAGCAAATTCGATCCCGAGTCCAACAATATAGGATACTGCTACGATAGGCAATACTTTCAATGCACCATATCCCATAATTTTCAATAGGGATGCGTCAAGGCCTTGAGCAGCAAAGTGCAAAGCACCTACATTCCAAATTCCAAAAAGTAATGCTGGTACTAAAGCGATAACCACAATAAACATGGTACGCTTTAAATCAATTCCATCTCGTATATGCGCTCCTCTTTTTGTTGTGTGATTCGGCACAAACATGAACGTTTCGATCGCATCGAAAGTTGAATGCAAAAAGTGCAGCTTGCCTCCCTTCTCGAAGTTAGGCTTTATCTTGTCTAATGTATTTCTTAAAAACTTCATTACTAACGCGCTTTATTAACCTTCTTCAGCCATTAAGTCCAATCCACTACTAAGTATCTTCTGAACGTCGATTTTAGAAGTACACACAAACTCGCAAAGCGCCATGTCTTCCTCAATCACTTCATATATACCTAGATTTTCCATCGCCTCCAAGTCTTGTGCCAATATTGACTTCAATAGTTGCACCGGCATTACGTCCATTGGCAATACCTTCTCATATTCGCCAGTCATAACAAAAGCCCGTTCCTCGCCATGAGGATTGGTATTTACAACAAAACTTTTCTTTAAGAATTTTGAGATTGGCAACGAATTGCTAATCGTTGGTCGAGGATAAGATGGGAATAACCATCCCATAAACTCATATTCGTTTCCTTCGGGAATGATTGAAACCATATGATCGAAAAATCCTAGATAGCCTTCAGACCCAATATTTGAACCGGTAAGCACGTTTCCACTGATATATCGAGCATTGTCGTTTGAGACATTATCTGCAGTAATTGCCGCTAAGTTAACGCCTACAATTGTTTCAACATATTGAGGTTTTTTTACGTCAGAACCAACAACCGCAACTTGTTGTGACAAATCAAGTTTGCCTGAATTCAACAATCTACCTATAAACACAACGTGTTGTGGATTCAACGTCCAAACTACGTCACCTTTATTGATTGGGTCGACATGATGAATTTGAATTCCTACTAAACCAGCTGGATGATTTCCTAAAAACGAGTTGATTTGAACACCTTGCGCTTGTGTGAACATGGCAGAATTGTTTGTTGCCGCGTTGATGTTTAAATGAACTGTGCCAGGAGTCAATGCTTTCAATGCTTCTAAACCTTTAGAAAACGCATCTGAGTCGCTTGCTAAGGTATAGTTGTAGTCGGGAGCCAATGGTCCAGAATCAAAGCACGAAACGTGAATGGCTTTTGGTGTCGCGGTAGGATCTGCAATCGAGCCAAATGGACGTTGTACCACGTATGTCCATAAACCAGATTCCAATAAAATTTCTTTTACTGAATCAGCGGTTAATGATGCCGGTACATTAAACGATTTGTACTTGATATCAGAATCACCTAAGACTCTAATTTCTTGAATAGCCCTTCTCTCACCTCTGACTACTTCAGCTACCTCACCACTTACTGGCGATGTAAACTTTACGTCTGGATTGGTTTTGTCGTGAAACAAAACATCTCCTGCCTTTACTTCCTCTCCGGCCTTTACGACCAACTTAGGAATTAGGTTTTTAAAATCAGTGGGTTTGATGGCAAATGAGCTTGACACGGTTCGTGGTGCTGTGGTTTGAAGCGCTGCACCAACTAGATTAATGTCTTTGCCTTTTTTGATTTTTATAACTTTACTCATTGCAATAAATGCGTATTGTAAACGGCTGCAAAATTAGTGTTTTGACGGTACGATAATAGTCCTTAAAACATTTTTTAATCACATTTACATAGTTCTGTCACAGCCAACAACAAGCCCTGACAAAATACAGCATTTAATAGCCGTAATTTAGAATGATTCTACTACCTTTTTTCGGGTTTCCAGGTAGGCGTAAAAAGTTAGAATAAACGCAACGATAGCGCAGCCTAACGTAAACATAAATGCCCTTGGCAAGTTGGCGTTCACGTTGCCATAAATTTCTGCAGGAATAATGGAACCAATAATGATACCTATTTCCAAAAAGATAAAAAGTGTGGATATTCCGCGTCCAATTGACTGTTGATCTCCACTATCGATTGTCCAAGCAAAAATAGTTGGGGAGTTTATTCCGGTTGATATTCCAAATACCCCAGCTGCAACAAACACCATGTTAATGTCTTGGGCCATGATTAAAAGAATATTTGCAACTATTAAAAACAGCAGGCCAATAACAAGCACAATTTCACGTCCAAATTTGTCGCTCAGTCTGCCACTCAGCACACGTACGGTTAAAGATGTTACGGTAACAACGGTAAAGAAATATCCGTTTTTCACCAACCCAAATTGACTGCAGTAATCCGGCACTAAGGTCAACAATGCGCCAAACGTAATAACCGCTAAGGTCATGATTGATCCCTGCAATATAACTTTTGGTTCGATAATCTCGTGCCATTTCAGTTTGAGCATTGCAAATTTGAATGGTGTCGTCTTTTTGAGGCTCTCTTTCATTTTAAGCGCAGGCAGCATGGATAGTATGGCAATAAAGCCAGCGACATAGAACATGGTTTGATTTCCATACTTCACTCCTACTTCACTGCCTAAAGCTGGTCCTAAACTCATTCCTAGGTTTCCGGCCATACCCACGATTCCCATCGCTTCGCCTCGTTTCTTTACGGACACAACATCCGAACACATTGCTGTAGTTGCTGTTGGCGTAAA
>JBLING010000126.1:0-7373 GCA_047639155.1 bacterium | reverse complement strand
TTTTTCATGCACAATGTTAGTGTGGTATCCTAAAAAAGGTTGACAGTTTTACTGTTAATTACTGTTTTAAGTTTACATGTTTAGTTTTTCACTTTTACTAATCTTTAAACTTCAACTTAAACTTAACCATTCAACCCATCCGACATTCAATAATTAAATGCGTGTATTTTTGCGCGTCTTAATGAGCTCTATGCAAATACCATTTCTAACGATACAGTCGAATGAACTTATATTCTTTTCGATATTTATCGTTTTCATCTTGTTTGTACTAATGCTCGATCTTGGTGTTTTTTCAAAAGAAAATAAGGTCGTAACTTTCAAGGAGTCGTTGATTTGGTCGGCGGTGTGGGTGGCTTGTGCGTTTGGCTTTTTCATTTTCCTAAAACACTACGGACACTTTATTCATGGGTTTACAGAGTTAAATCAACTCCAATATTTAATTCAGAAATATGAACATCCAATAGCGGTTGAAGGCAAGAACCTGGTGGAATTAACTACCGCATACAGGAATAATTTGTCGCTTGAATTTATCACAGGTTATTTTATTGAATATGCATTAAGCGTTGACAATATATTCGTGATGCTGCTCATATTTCAAACATTTGCTGTAAAAGAAAGGTATTACAAACGTGTTTTGTTCTGGGGCATTCTAGGGGCTTTGGTAATGCGTTTTTTATTCATTTTTGCCGGTGCAGCAATAATCCAACACTTTCACTGGGTGCTTTATGTTTTTGGTGCATTCTTGATATACAGCGGTTTGAAAATTCTGATTCAAGGGGATAAAGAAGAAAAAATAGACGAAAAGAACCATCCGGTTGTAAAGCTTATTGGGAAGATATTTCCTGTTTATCCAAGGTATGTTGGTCATAACTTTTTTATTAAAAAAGACAAACGAACATGGGTTACTCCGTTGTTTATTGTCCTTATGGTTATTGAGGCTTCCGATTTAATCTTTGCCGTCGACTCGGTACCTGCAATTTTTGTCGTGACAAAGGATCCATATATCGTTTTCTTTTCCAACATTTTTGCAATAATGGGACTGCGCTCTATGTTCTTCCTGTTGGCCAATGTTGTACACTTGTTCCGGTTCTTGAAATATGGCTTGGGTGTACTCTTGACCTTTATTGGCGTAAAAATGTTGTTCCATCATTACGTTGTTGAGATTTTAGGAATAGACAATAAAATGTCGTTGATATTGATTGGTGTTATTCTAGGTGGCAGTATTTTGTTGTCTGTGATTTTTAAATCCAAGGAAGAGACTTCTTAGTTTTGAATTCTTAATTCTTAATTTTTAATTTTGAATGAAGAAGAAGTACAGTTAGAGAACGATGATAAGCGTCGAATGAATGGTCAATTGATTAACAGCATTAGTTTTTTTCATTTGAAGCATGAAACAGAACGTTATCAAGGAAAAATCATTCAACTTCGCGTTAGAAATAATAAAGCTGTACAAATCACTTGTGGAACAGAAAGAATTCATCATAAGCCGCCAATTGTTAAAGTCAGCAACAAGTATTGGTGCAAATGTTAGTGAGGCTGGGGCTGGTCAATCAGACCGGGATTTTATTTCAAAAATGTGCATTGCTAGTAAAGAGGCGAGAGAAACATTGTATTGGCTTGAATTATTAGACCAATCTGAAATTAGCAAAAGTGACGTAAGTCAATTAAAGGATGATTCGTTAGAACTAATTAAGATCCTAACTTCCATAGTTAAAACCTCCCAAAACAACTTGAAAACTAAAAACTAAAAATTATCAAATGCAAACCCTCATAGTAATTCCAGCGCGATACGACTCAGAAAGATTTCCAGGCAAACCTTTGGAAATGATTGATGGCGTATCGCTTATAGAACGTGTTTACGAAAAGTGCCTTCAAACTAACGCAGAAGACGTAATTGTGGCCACTGACGATCAACGCATATTTGACCATGTTCAAGGTTTTGACGGTAATGTGTGCATGACGTCTACGGTGCACAAAAACGGCACTGAACGTATCATAGAAGCAGTTGAACGATTAATGGACGCAGGAGAGGAGTATGAATGCGTTATAAACGTACAGGGCGATGAGCCGCTTATCAGCCCAAAGGATATTAACCGGTTAATTGCAGTGTTTGAAGAAGACGATACAGACATTGCTACATTGGTAAAAAGAATCACAGATGCAAAAGAAATTTCAAACCCAAATGTGGTAAAAGCGGTTTTAACCGAATTTGAAGAAGGGGTGGCGGATGCGTTGTATTTTAGTCGGAACGCAATTCCACATCTAAGAGACGCCTCTGACGAAGCGTTGAAAAATACAACGTATTACAAACACATTGGGACCTATGGGTTTTCTGTAGAAGTGCTTCTGTCACTGGCTACGGTGAATGAATCTCCACTTGAAAAGGCAGAAAAACTGGAGCAACTTCGATGGTTGCAAAACCATTATGTGGTATCTGCAATCGAGACTGAAAACGACTCAATTGGGGTAGATACGCCTGCCGATTTGCAGACTGTTGAAAATATCTTGAAAAGCAAATAGGGTTTCACTGCTACAAAGGCGTAGAGGGGATTATCTTTGTTTCCCGTACACAAGCGTAGGCTCTTTTTCGGTTTACCCTTTAACGCTATCACAATGAAAAAAGCAAAATACGTTTTTGTTACGGGAGGCGTAACATCATCATTAGGCAAAGGAATTATCGCTGCTTCTTTAGCAAAACTGTTGCAGGCGCGTGGTTATTCGGCTACAATTCAAAAGTTTGATCCATACATCAATGTGGATCCAGGAACGATGAATCCATACGAACATGGAGAATGTTATGTTACCAATGATGGTGCCGAAACAGATCTTGATTTAGGCCACTATGAACGATTCTTAAATATTCCTACCTCACAAGCGAACAACGTTACAACTGGTCGAATTTATCAAACTGTAATTGACAATGAGCGTGAGGGAAAATATCTTGGTAAAACAGTTCAAGTGATTCCACATATCACGGATGAAATCAAACGCAGAATGCTACTCCTTGGAGATTCTGGGGAATACGATGTTATCATTACGGAACTTGGTGGTACAGTCGGTGACATCGAATCGCTACCGTATGTAGAATCAGTTCGACAGTTACGGTGGGAATTAGGAACAGATGATACTTGCGTAATTCACTTAACCTTGGTGCCATACTTAAAAGCGGCTGGCGAGTTAAAGACTAAACCAACTCAACACAGTGTGAAAGGATTACAAGAGTTAGGGGTTCAACCTGATATTCTTGTCTGTAGAACAGAGCATAAACTTACACCTGAAATCAGAAAGAAAGTGGCTCTTTTCTGTAACGTCAACAGAAACGCCGTTATAGAATCAATCGATGTGGATTCAATCTATGAGGTCCCCTTGGTGATGCTAAAGGAAAAGTTGGACAAGGTGGTGATGGCTAAATTGAGACTGAGTTCACGAAATGAACCAAATCTAGACAAGTGGAAAGACTTTTTGTTTAGACAAAGTCATCCGAAAGCTGAGATAAATATTGGCTTGGTTGGTAAATACGTTGAATTGCAAGACGCATATAAGTCAATAAGCGAGGCCTTTAATCACGCGGGTTCTGTGAATGAATGTAGTGTCAATGTGGTTAGTATTCAGTCTGAAGCGTTGACAGGAGATAACGTTACTGATCGGTTAAAACAACTCGACGGTGTACTCGTGGCTCCCGGATTCGGAGACAGAGGAATTGAGGGGAAGATTGATGCGATTAAATACCTACGCGAAAACGATATCCCATTTTTCGGTATATGCCTTGGAATGCAATGCGCGGTTATTGAATTTGGACGCAATGTATTGGGATTGAAAAATGCGCACAGCGTTGAAATGAACCCCAAAACGAAGTTTCCTGTTATTGATTTAATGGAGGCTCAGAAAAAAATAAAAAACAAAGGTGGCACGATGCGTTTAGGTGCCTATGCCTGTGACATTGAAAAGGGAAGCCTCGCTTATAAGGTATATGGTAAAACCGCCATTCAAGAACGACATCGTCATCGTTATGAATTCAACAATGAGTATTTAAAACAATACAAGGAAGCTGGAATGGTGATGTCTGGTATAAATCCGGATAACAATCTTGTTGAAATCATTGAACTGCCATCGCACCCGTTCTTTGTAGGCGTACAATTTCATCCAGAATTAAAAAGTACAGTCGATAGCCCACATCCACTATTTGTCAAATTTGTAAAGGCAGCTTTGGATAAGTCAAAAGAAGCATAATTCCAGTACTTTTGCAGCTGATGAAAATCCTAAAAAGTTGGACTTCAATATTAACCCTTGTACTATGGTGCAGTGTCCAACTTATTGATGTTTGTCATCACGTTTTTGAGGAACACGAACAAATTTGTGAAATTGGTGAAGAACACTTTTGTGAACCTCATTGTGAACTCGAAATTTGTGACTTATGTACCGTTGTACATGGGGCTTCAATAACCTCCAGCTATTACGTATCTTCCAAAGTAGTACTAAACCCAAATCGGCATAAAAGCTTCTATAAGTCAGTCGATAACCGTCTTTTTCAACCTGTAGGAAATCCTAGAGGACCTCCAATTGTAGTTTAAGGAATCACCCAAACTACCCTTCAATATTCTTAAACAACTTGTAGCTAACGCTGCGCAATACTTTTAAAATGAAATCATTTATTTTAGGTTTAACCGCCATAGGATTCCTGTTTATTATTGGTTG
Source organism: bacterium (assembly GCA_047639155.1). Classification (GTDB taxonomy): domain Bacteria; phylum Bacteroidota; class Bacteroidia; order NS11-12g; family UBA9320; genus UBA987. Next base: position 2,678 of record JBLING010000126.1, on the reverse strand, counting down.
TGGAGACAACAAACCAACTCAGGACGAAACAAAACCATACATCTCAAGTGTAAATTTTTTAGGTGGCAACGAAATTCAAGCCGGTGACAGTCTTAATGTGCGCCTTACTTTTCAGGACAACATTGCACTTTCCGAGGCATTTGTGGAAATTCACGACAACTTCGAAGGTCATAAGCACCAAAAGGTAAATACAAAATTCGCAAGCTCAGCAATCCTTCTACTAGAAGGAGAAAGTGATGCAAAAACTGCAAACTTTTTAGTTCCTGCAAACGCTGCATCGGGACCATATCACATGAACTTATCAGTTATTGATCTTGAAGGCAACCAGTCAGATGTCAAGGTGCTGTCTTTTTCCATTTTGCAAGACAACCAACCAAAGTTCAAATCAATGGTTGCTGAATTATCGGTTTCAAGGGGCGATCAATTTAATATCAGCTTTGATGTGGAAGACGAAACCGATTTAAAAGAAATTTCTTATGTGATATTGGACCATGATGATGAATTAGCGTCGTCATTATTTAATGGCGACATCGATCTGAACGGGCCTGACGACCTTGGCTTTTCTTTCAATCAAAACTTCTCCATTTCTAAACTTACATCAGAGGCCGAATTTGTTGTTAGTGTTTTGGATAGTGACGGCAACATGTCTGTAGCGGTTATTGAGATTCATGTTCAATAGATTCACTCTTTTATTTTTTTCGATACTGATGAACTCAGTAGTGTCTATCGGTCAATACAGTATTTCTGGCTATGTAACCGACGAAAAAGGTAGTGCTTTGGAACTTGTAGATGTTTTTCTTCACGAGACGCATGTTGGAACCTCAACCGATATCAATGGCTACTTTGAGATATCTGATGTTAAAAAAGGGCATTACCATTTGCATGTGACATTGTCTGGCTACCATGCGCAACAGCGCGACATCGATGTAACAGCGTCGGTTAAAAACCTGAACTTTTTCCTTGAAGCGTCTATTAATGAATTACACGAGGTAATCATCGAGAACTCCTTAGAGAAACAAGATTTAAAGAATAATCCTTTGCAAGTAGTACATCTTGATGCGCATTTTTTAAAGCAACAAGGTGGTACGTCGCTCATGAAGAGTTTGGAAAAAATACCTGGAATTGGGTCATTAAATACCTCTGTAGGTGTAAGCAAACCATCCTTACGTGGATTAAATGGGAACCGAGTTGTTGTAACCACAGATGGAATTCAGCAAGAAGGGCAGCAATGGGGGAGTGATCACGGTTTGGAAGTAGATGTTAGCAATGCAGACAAAATTGAAGTTATTAAAGGAGCTTCAGCCTTGGTGTATGGTTCTGATGCGATTGCGGGAGTTATCAATATCAGACCAACTTTGCCAAAAGGCAAGAATCAATTTTCAGCTGGGCAGGAGCTAACTTACAATTCGTTAAACAACGAACTTCGGTCAAGTTCAGTTCTGGCATTTAACAAAAACGGGAGATGGTTTAAAGCGCGGTATAGCTCAATGACAGCTAGTGATTTTCGGGTGCCTTCTGACCAGTTCATCTTTCAAACAACGGTATTGCCTATATATGAGGGAAGACTAAAGAATACAGCATTAAATGAGAAGGCGCTAAACATATATGCTGGCGTATCCCAAAACTGGGGATATTGGTATCTGAGACTGTCCCACTTTAGACAACAATCCGGATTTTTCTCTGGTGCTTTTGGAATACCAAGTGTTGGTAAACTTCAACACGACGGTGATTATTCTGACATTGACTTGCCTTATCAAGAAGTTGAACATACCACTGTTTCTGGTCATGCCAACATATTGATTAACTCCAATTGGCTCGAAATTGATGCGGGATACCAATTCAACAATAGAAGTGAGATCGCAAGTCCGCATAATGCAGCTTTTGGCGATGGACAACGTACAAGTGCTGAGGCACTGAGACTGAAATTGTCGACCATCACGTGCAATGCGCGATACTTTATAAACGATTCAAACTCAAAAAAGATTATCGGGTTTTCTGGTCAACTTAGATCAAACGATGTTGGTGGATATGAATTTATCATCCCGGGATATCAAACAGCCATGGCTGCCGTGTATGGTTTATATAAAACGGAAACAAAAAATCAATGGAAAGTCAATTTTGGTGGGCGACTTGATATGAACTTCATCAATTTTGGTGCTACACAAACATCATTTTATCAAAACGGACAGTTAATAGGGGATGCTGACCGCAACCCGAGTTATCAAAACACAATACCGAATTGGGCTATGGCATTGGGGCTGAATAAGGAAGTACAAAAGTCATTATTTGTCAAATGGAATTCGGCTAAAACAAGTCGGATGATACAACCGAATGAATTGGCTTCGAACGGTCTACATCACGGTGCGTTTAGATTCGAGAAGGGTGATATTAACTTGAAACCAGAAACTGCAATTCAAAACGACTTTAGCCTTATTTATGAACGCAAAAGGTGGTTGATCGAGTCGTCGGTTTATGGCAACTACTTTTTTAATTTTGTCTATTTAAATCCGTCCAACAAATTTGCACGGTTGGAAGTAGAAGGAACCACGTATCCGTATCCTGAAGCGGGACAACTCTTTTCCTATACGCAAGCACCTGTCAGACATTATGGTTATGAGGTGCACGCAGAATACAAGGCACATTCAGCGGTTACGTTGTATGCAAACAGCGAATACACG
>JBLING010000125.1:0-7416 GCA_047639155.1 bacterium | reverse complement strand
CATATTTTGAATGATAAAAATATACGCGTGTCATCGGGTCGTTATACGAAAACCCAAAGTCGGTTATCCATACCATTGTATCAGGATATAACAACCCTTGGTTTTCTACTGTCTGTTGCTCAAGAAAGGCTTTATACTCGCCGTTCGTTACTTCAAAGTTTTTAATATAAAAAGGCTGAATTTGTTCTGTTAAGTCTACTACAGTTGGAACATTATTGTACTTCAGAATATCAATGTTATAGGAATGCGATGTAAGAGTTAAAATATCGGGATAAAATCTTGCTGCTTTTGGAATATCAAGCTCAATAGTATCGCTTAGACTTTTAATATTTATGCGCTTAGAATTAAGCGGATGAACCCAGGTCGTTCCTTCAATTTTCTTGATCGGTTTCTCAATAGTTATGTTCTTCTTTAGAACAGTTTGAACCTCTTGGGAATAGGAAAATGAAAACGACAAGGCCATTAAAGTGAGTGATGCAAGAAACTTCATATCATTAATTTTGGTACTTGAGTAACGCCAATTTACCATTAAAAAGTATAAACAAAAAAGTCCCGTGCCTATTGGCACAGGACTTTCAGTACATATTCTTCAGACTATTTTGCTGCAGCGTATCGCTTCGCAACTTCGTCCCAATTCACTACATTCCAAAAAGCTGCAATGTAATCAGGTCTTCTGTTTTGGTAGTTCAAGTAGTATGCGTGTTCCCAGACATCAATTCCGAGAATTGGTGTTCCCCCACACCCTGCTCCCATCACTGGATTGTCTTGATTTGGCGTACTGCAAACGCAAAGTTTACCTTCACATACACACAACCAAGCCCAACCTGAGCCAAACTGTGTTGCAGCTGCAGTAGCGAATGCGGTCTTAAACGCTTCAAGTCCACCTAAGTCACTATCGATAGCAGCGGCTAAATCTCCACTTGGAGCACCTCCACCATTTGGAGACATAATGCTCCAAAAAAGGCTGTGGTTGTAATGGCCTCCGCCATTATTGCGTACCGCGCCATTGTCGTTGTGATTCTTTAACAAATCCTCTAATGATTTGCCTTCCATATCAGTACCAGAAACTGCTGCGTTTAATTTTGCAACATATCCAGCATGGTGTTTGCCATGGTGAATTTCCATCGTTTTAGTATCGATGTTCGGTTCTAGTGCGTTTGTAGCATATGGTAATGCTGGTAATTCAAATGCCATAATGTTTTGTTTTTTCTGTTGGACAAAATTATCCAATTCGTTCAGTATAGATACGCAATAAGTCGTAAAATTGTTTGGTCAATCGTTAAAAAATAAAATGAACGTACATCAATTGATTAGAAACCGCCGGTCAATTTATCCTGGACAGTATTCAGGAGAGACAATTGATGATGCCATAATTCATGAAATAATGGAGAACGCCAACTGGGCGCCAAACCACTATCACACTGAGCCCTGGCGCTTTATTATCTTCAAAGGTGATGGCCTAGTTTCTTTGATGCATATACTTGCCGAACTGTATAAAGAACATAGCGGCGACCATTTTAACGAAGCCAAATATCTGCGGTATGCTGCACGTGCTTCACAAGTATCTCATGCCATTGTAGTGGTTGTAGATTACAGTGACAAGCCGAATTTGCCACAAGTTGAGGAAGTTGAAGCTGTGGCCTGTTCGGTACAAAACATACTGCTTACCGTTTCAAGTTACCCTGATATTGGGGGTTATTGGAGCTCTGGTATGCTGGTTTATTTACCTGAATTTGCCTCATTTTTGCAACTAGAAGACAACCAAGCTTGTCTTGGTACCGTTTACTTGGGTTGCCTAAAAGAAGACGCGCCCAAACCCAAATCTTCGAGAAAGCCAATTCGAGAAAAAATAAAATGGGTAGTGAAATAAAATGAGAGCAGTAATTCAACGTGTAAAAGACGCTTCAGTTGAAGTAGGCGGAGTTGTTCATGGTCAAATAGAGTCTGGCTTGCTCATTCTGTTGGGTGTGGAAGAAGCAGATACTGGCGAAGACGTCACTTGGCTCTCACGAAAAATAGTGCGAATGCGCATATTGGACGATGAAAAGGGTGTAATGAACGAATCCGTTCTGGATCAAAACGGAGGAATATTGGTGATTAGCCAATTTACCTTGCACGCTTCGACCAAAAAAGGGAATCGCCCATCCTATATTAAAGCAGCACGTCCCGAGACTGCAGAATCATTGTATCTAGCATTCATTAACGCGTTGAATAAGGATATCAACTCTACTGTTCAGTCGGGTGTTTTTGGAGCCAACATGCAGGTGAAGTTTACCAACGATGGCCCAGTTACCATCCTTCTTGACAGCAAGCGTCCAGAATAATTTTTTGAATTTAACTACGTTAAGTACAAATACACGTTTCCGTTGTATTTTGCAAAAAAATAAGGATTAAGAATAGCTATAATGAACCAATATAAGCAGTCTCTATTTACCCTAACCATTTTTACAACCGCTTTGCTCATTACCAATCTTGTTGGGCCAGCGAAAGCTGTCGCTGAAGATCCACCAAAAAAATACCCAAGCCTTTTATGGGAAATTTCAGGAAATGGTGCTGAAAAGCCAAGTTACCTATACGGTACAATGCACGTGAGTAGCAAATTGGCATTTCACCTAGGCGATACATTTTTTATGGCGCTCGAAAGCTGTGATTACGTGGCGTTAGAAAGTGACGCAACTACTTGGTTGTCATATATGTTTGGTACAGAGTATATGGAAGAAACGGGTGGTTTGTATCGTACAGCAACATACCACAGAGACTTTTATCGAGATGCCTTTAAGTTCGAGGAAGTTGATAAAAAAGTATTTGGAAGCAGCTTAAATTTCAGCAACCGTATTATGAACGGAATGTTGTATCGTAAGTCCTCCTACGCAGCCGATTTTGAAGAAGAAACATACCTTGATATGTACATCCACCAAGCTGGTGAAAAACTTAAAAAGAAAATCATAGGTCTTGAGGATTTTATGGAATCACAACGCCTTACTCAACAGGCGGATATTCCAGACGATGACGAAAAAGACAAGCCTAAAAATCTAGATTACAGAAAGTTAATAAGCTCTGGCAAAAGCCCACGGGAAATGCTCGAAGACGCCTATAGAAGTGCCGATCTTGACATGGTAGATTCGTTACAGCGCATTATCAGTCCAAGCGTTAACCACCAAAAGTTTATGTTACACATCCGGAACCAAAACATGGCTGACAAAATGGATTCCATCATTCAAAATGGCAAAACACTATTTTCTGGGATTGGTGCTGCACACTTGGCAGGAGAAAAGGGTGTAATAGAAATGTTGCGGACTATGGGTTACAAGGTACGACCTGTAACACGGACAATTGGAGATTACAGTAAAGAATACCGTGACAAACTAGAAAAGACATACGTCAAACAAGAACTTAAAACGTTTACCACCTCAGACAATTGGATTCAAGTTAAACTTCCTGGTGAGTTGTTTGAAATGCCCTCAAACCAGTATTATAAAATGTATTTCTACCCGGATATGTCAAACGGAACCAACTATTCGTTGATTCGATTGCGATATCACGGAGCCATGCGTAATCAAACTAAGGATTACATGATTAAGCGTATTGACAGTTTGTTGTATGAAAATATACCTGGCAAAATATTGGAACAAAAGGAAATTGAACGCAATGGATACCCAGGCTTTGATATCATTAATCGGACTAAGAAAAGTGATTATCAGCGTTACCTAATTTTCGCCACGCCGGTTGAAATGATTGTGTTTAAGGTTGGCGGGACTTTAGACTACGTCAAAGACAACAACAACCTAGAAGAGATTTTTAGTTCCTTCAAAATTAAAGGGACACAACACGAATGGAAAAAACATGAGTCACCATACGGTTTCGCAATTGATTTGCCCGGAACTCCAATTACGGATGAAAAAAACACGGATGTGAAGCATCTATTCGGCAACTCTGTTGAACTTTTTGCAATTAACGGAGATGATTTCTACAGTGTAAAACGGGCTTCGTACCATGACCAAAGTTATATCGAAGAAGACACATTTGAATTGTCGTACATCGCCACACAGTTTCAAGAAGAATTGAAACACAAAGAAATGAGCCGATCATTTGATACGCATAAAGGCCTTAAAGCACTTAAAACAACGTGTAGAGATTCCCTAAAATTTGTACATGCTTTGTACATGATTGACGGGCCAAGGTATTACCAAATTTTGGCTAAAACGGCTGACTCCATTTGGCCAGATAAGTTCTTTAATTCTTTTGAAACAACGACTGCTTCACCCATGCGGGAGTATTCCACTTTTGAGGATACAACGTACTATTATTCTGTAAAATCAAATACCAAACGGTCTGGCTATAGCGCTTTTGACCTTCGGGAAATAACAAATAGAATTAGAAATAAAGAAAACGACAGAAACTACGACGGAAACTCTGAATATATCTACTATGGAGACATGATGGGTGATGACGAAGTATACTTATACTTCCGTCAATTCTCAAGGTATTACTATCGCCCATCCTATGATTCATTATGGCGCGGGGAGAAGCAATTTTTCACCAAAAAAGGATTGGTTTTGGGAGATGAAATAGTAAGTAAGGATTCAAGTACGTATTCCTTCGTCTTAACCGACACCAATAGTGTCAGAAATATTCATGTTCAATACCGCGTTAATGGTGGCGTTTTATACGGCATGCGGTATGTTGGTGAAACGGGTAAAGAAAACGAATTCGGCAAAACATTTTTTGAATCTTTTAAGCCGCAAGAAGACACTGTCGTTGGGTTGCCTTTTAACCAAAACAAAGGCGATTTATTTCTTGAAGACTTGTACAGTGAAGATAGTTTGGCCAAAGATTATGCGTTGCAGTCCATGCAAATAATCGCTTTCGACAAACGGCATACGAAGCAAGTAATTGACATTATCGACGGATTTAAGCACAAAGACTTCGGTGTAAAAGAACGTGTTCATCTGATTGAACAATTGGGTTATTTAAAACATCGAGCAATTATGCCTTATTTGGAGATGGTGTACAACAGAAGTGTTGATACTGCACAAATACAAGTTGCGGTACTCCAAGCGTTGGTGAATCAGAAGTCGAAACAGGCCACCAAAGTGTTTGCCCAGTTATTAGAATCTGAAACCCCGTTGGTGAGTAAAAACTCAGTTGAGTATTTAACCGGTAGCATATCCGACAGTCTGATTATCTATAAGGAATTATTCCCATTCTTACTCAAGTTTACGGGTTATCCGGAGTACAAGACTGGCATTTATGTGTTGATGGCGGAAATGTTGGATAGTGGTGTTTTAAGACCAAAGGACTATAAGAGTTACAGAAAAGACCTTGTTAGAGAAGCGAAAGATGGCCTGAAGCGCGTAATGGCAGAATCTCATTCAGAAAGTGGGTATGATTCATACTCTCGATACGCATACAGCAGTACGTCTCACTCAGAAAGTATGGAAGCGTACAACAAGTTGCTCATCCCTTTCAAAAACTCCAAGGACGTTAAAGAGTATTTTGAACGTACGAAACGATTAAACTCTGAACCCGACCTATTAAACACCAGTTTGCAGATGATCGCTGCTGGTATTGATGTAGAAGACACTATTTGGGCGCACTTCGCAAATGAAGACAAATACCTAATCAAGCTTTATGCGGGCTTAAAAGACATTGGTATGGAGCGTTTAATTCCTGATTCTTGTTTGACCCAGCAGAAAGTCGCTCGTGGCTTGTTGTATCGATGGGTAACCATTGAAGACGAAGACAGTGTGCAGTTTTTAAAGCGTGTTCCAGCGCGTACGAAGGACACAGACGGGTATATCTATATATTTAAGAAGAAAGACAAGTACAACGAAGCGGAGTGGAATTATGACTACGTTGGCGTTCTACCAAAAGATTCCACCATTATTCCCGATCAAACCGATGTCCGCAATACAGGTAACGACTATCTGGATGACGAAGACCTTGATGAAAAGATGAAAGATGCTGTGGAAGACCTACTGTATACAGAGCGCGACAGAGTGAAAAAGAAAAACCAACGCTATAATTACTACGGGTACTAATGATAGGCTTAATACTTGTTTTTTTTGCTGGTAAATTCTATTACGACCTTGCCAAAGAGTATGGCAAAAGCAAATGGGGTTTTGCCTTTATTGGGGTAGTTACGTACTATGGCGGACAAGTCATAGGAGTAGCTTTAACCTTTGTATTCATGGACTTTCTATCAATAGACCCGAACCAGCGATTTCTACTTTCCCTTCTTGCCCTTCCATTCGGAATTCTTAGCGCGTTCATTCTATATAAAATTCTCTCGAAACGATTGAGAACAAAACACGTTACAAACCGCGAGGATGTAATTGACGATATTGACCTTACTTAAGAAAACTACAGCCTGTTTTTCACAATACGGCTCCCACCACTTATCAACGTTGGTTTTTTATGTCTACTAAAAAAAATATATTTGGTAAACTAAAAACAGAAATATGAAATGGTATTTAATGGTTCTTAAGAACTACGCTGGTTTTGACGGACGTGCAAGAAGAAAAGAGTATTGGATGTTTGTCTTAATAAACTTCATCTTCACGATCGTTTTATACGGAATTATGATGGGTGGAGCAGCTAGTGAATCTGCAGCTCTTGCGTCAATTGGAGGCGCGCTTTACGGCATTTATGCTCTTGGCATATTTATTCCAAGCTTAGCAGTTGCTGTTCGTCGACTACATGATGTTGGCAAAAGTGGATGGATGATACTTATCGCTCTTATCCCGTTAGTTGGAGGTATATGGTTACTTGTTTTATTGGCTACTGATAGTCAAAACGGTGCTAACGAATACGGTGTAAATCCAAAAGGACTTGGAAACGACGAAGAAGTTGCTGACCACCTAGTAGAAAGCTAGAAGTGGAATGGTACTTAAAGGTTCTTCGAAACTACGCCAACTTTGAAGGGCGGGCGAGAAGAAAAGAATATTGGATGTTTGCTTTGGTGCACATCATCATTGTATTGGCCTTGTATTCTGTAATTATTGCTGGAGCCGCTTCCGACGCACCAACTTTGGCGGCGCTAGGAGGTGGTCTTGTGGCATTATACGGCTTGGGCGTATTCATACCAGGTCTCGCAGTTGCTGTACGTCGATTACACGATGTTGGCAAAAGTGGATGGATGTTATTGATATACCTCGTTCCTTTAATAGGCGGAATTTGGTTACTCATTTTATTAACAACAGACAGCATGCCAGGGCCCAATCAATTTGGGGCAAATCCCAAAGAAACTTTTAGCTTGGATACCGACACCGACCACTTGGTTGAGGTCTAATTCTGTACTATTTCTTTGGTTTACGACCAGGAGTATAAGGCGCTTTGGCAATGTCCAATGCGTCTTCCATGTCCTCTACTGATTGTAACACGTTATTGATTTTTATCATTTGTTCATCAAATTCC
>JBLING010000124.1:0-7514 GCA_047639155.1 bacterium | reverse complement strand
ATAGGTATAAAAAACCATGTAATTGTTAATTCTATAATTCCACCGCACTGTGTCTAGAATGAAGTTAAATGCACCCACTGGGAAAACACCAGTAAATAGCACAACGAAGAAGGCGTATATGTTTACAAACATTACTCCGTAAATTCTAAGTACAAGTATAAATATGTGAGGGATTAATAAAAAAGGCCCAATAAAAGCACGCAACAAAAGTCGACCACGACTGACGTTTTCAACGTAAGGCATGTCAAACGTTATCCCAGGATCATCCGTTTGGAAATCAAATGGTGGGTAGCCGTCACGAAGATTGTAAATACGGGCGGTAAGTCTTAAGTTATATCGGGCAATTTGAACCATTGCCTCATGTGCGTTTTTTGGAAACTTTCCTGTTATCAAAATTGAAAAGAAGCGGTAAATGCCGATCACCATTAAAACGATTCCATAAAAGAAGGATACAATCAAGTGTGGAATCATGATGTATATGAATCCAAAAAAGTTACGGAGTAAAAGCTGACCTCTAGAATAGGTTTCTTGCCTTTCGATGTTAAAGTTCATTGTGATAGATTTTTTAAATTTCGGTTATGACAAACATAATAAAATTCAGGCAAGGACGGAGGTAATATTTTGCGTCATTTATGACTTAGTCTGACTTGTAATTTGAATTTTGATGGGTAACTTTGGTTTCTTCATATAACCATGAAAACCATATTCGTTGTACTTTCTTGTTTTGTTTTTGCCTTTGTGGGGCAGAGTTGTCAACGACGTGGCCAATGCTATTCCTCTGGGAAATTTATAATCCAGGATCTACGTTCAGCAACTTTTGTCCATGGAACTAAAACCGAATACGGGCATTACATAAATAACCTACGCGTTGATAGCATTACACTTGGATCACATGAGCGAATTGGCTATGATATTATTTTTCAGGATTCAGCTTATGATTTTAGCTTAGTCGAGGCGTCTACACCATTATTATCGCTATCAGTTTACGCAACGGATCCGTGCAAAATCGATTATGATTTTATGGATTCCTTTGAATCCATAAGTTTTACGACAATAAATGATTTTGATAGTGCACACGACTCAGGTTCTAATGTATCGGAATACTTTTCATTTTTGAAGTGGAGTCAAACGATGGAGTTAGATAGTTTAAACCAAATAATAAGTTATCTCAATTCACAATCTTATGTAAATGGGCCGGGGTCAGCATTATTGGTGCTCAAAGAAACGCCCAGAGAATCAAAAGAACTAAGATTTAACATCAACGTAAGATTTACAAGTGGTCGTGAAGTTTCTGTAAATACTGTACCGGTCTTCTTAAAACACTAATTCATCCGATATTTCGGAATCAATAGAAATTCAGGAATTTTTACCTGAATAACCCGATCCGTAGAAAGACCTCTCATGGTGTAGATACCACTCATTTTACCTGCATCAGTCAACAACCTGCACATTGAAGAATACGCATACGAATCACCTGGGAGTATAACTGGCTTTTCGCCAACCACTCCTTCTCCGTCCACTTCTTTGTTTGATCCCAAGGCATCAATAATGTCCCAATGCCGAGATAACAAATGAAGTGCTTCCTCTTGGTTATTTTCGATTAAAACGTTGTAACTAAACACGTAAATCTGACCTTCAGGTTCGGACATGTGCTCTTCGTATGTTGCTTCAACCGAAATTTTAACGTTATATGTGGTCGCAGTGTAATTCAAAATCGAGTCCAAGTTGATTATTTTTTTTTATTTAAACAACTCAAATGAATATGAGTTCTATTTTTTTTAAGTTTTTACCACAAAAACTGTTGCTTTGCATCGTGAATTTTTCTTCAGAGACAATTGAAAAAGCAGTAGAACAATTAAGTCGGTTTCCAGGAATTGGAAAAAAGACGGCTTTACGAATGACTCTTTTTCTGTTAAAAGACAAAACTGAGAACGTCGAACGGATGTCTTCAATTTTAATTGACCTTAAAACAAAGGTTAAATTCTGTGGAAATTGTGGCAATATCACCGAAGTGGAATTGTGTAATATATGTACTTCAATAAACCGCAACAAGAAGTTGATTTGTGTTGTGAAGGACTTTCAGGACATCATCTCAATTGAAAACACAGGTCAGTTTAATGGTGTGTACCATGTCCTTGGAGGTGTTATCGCGCCAATGGACGGTGTTGGTCCAGACGATCTTACAATCGGCGAATTGATTGGTCGGATAAAAGAGGAAAATGTAGAAGAATTGGTGTTTGCTTTGAGTGCCAACATGGAAGGGGATACAACTGCATTCTACATTGCACGGAAAGTGGAAGGCATGAACTTAAAAATGTCTGCCATTGCGCGTGGTATAGCTGTAGGCGGCGAACTTGAGTACGCCGACGAAATAACACTTGGACGCTCTATTCTCAATAGAGTTCCTTATGCTTTAAACACATAAAGTAGAAATTTTAATCTTCTTTTTTAGGCCCTTTTGGTTTGTTCGGATTGTTTGGACGAGGTCTGTTTCTATTCGGTCTTTTTGGTTTACCGCTATTTTGACTCTCAGACTTAGGCTGATTTGGATTGGGCTTCGGATTTTCACCTGGTTGACCACCGGGTTTGTTTTTATCGCCAGGTTGTCTATTCCTGTTTTTATTTCTTGGGTTGTTTCGATTTGCTGGACCTTTTTTATTTCGCCGTTTATTACCATGTTTCTTTCTTTCTTGATCAATTTCGTCATAACGACTTATGTCTTGATCAGAAATTAAATCTGGAGCAGGGTCGTATTTGTTTATGATTTCAGCACCTAATGGTTTGTCAATAAGCGTTTCTGGTTTTTCTCCTTTTTTATTCAACTGAATTATTTCGTTCACACGTTCCAAATCAATTGGAATCCATTCAGCATTCTTTGGGTACGAAAACCATAGCATTCTTTTTAAGATGTCTGTTTTCTGAAGTTTGGCAGATCCTGCCGCTGTTTCAAGAAAGATATCGTCTCCCTTAGGATACTCTGCAAGTGCTTCAAGATAGGTTTCAAGTTCATAATTCAGGCAGCACTTTAGCCTTCCGCACTGACCTGATAGCTTAAGCATATTGATGGACAAATTCTGACTTTTCGCAGCACCCATTGTTACCACTTTGTAATCAGTAAGCCAAGTGCTACAGCATAACTCTCTACCACAACTACCAATACCCCCTAGTCTAGATGCTTCTTCACGATAACTCACCTGTCGCATTTCAATACGCGTTTTAAACTCTGAAGCGTATTGTTTAATTAAAGCTCTAAAATCAACACGTTTTTCAGCTGTATAATAAAAAATAACCTTACGTCCATCACCTTGAAATTCAATATCACTTAGCTTCATCGCCAACTTCATATCCATTGCAATAGTTCGAGCGCGTTCTAAAGTGGATGGTTCTTTGGCCTTAAAGGATGTGTATTTTTCTTTATCGGCATCAGATGCCTTGCGGTATATCTTCCGAATCGCCTCATCGTCTTCCTTAAGGTGATTTTTGCGAAGCTGTAAACGAACCAATTCTCCACTTAAACTCACTTGACCAACATCGTGACCGAAGTCAGATTCAACAACAATAGTTTCCCCAGTGTATAAATCTATGTTCTCATGATTTCGATAAAACTCTTTTCGACTTCCTTTGAATCGGACTTCAACGATATTAAACGGCTCATAATCTGACGGTAACGTCATATGATTTAGCCAATCGAAAGCATTTAATTTATTACATGCACCCGTTGAACAGTCTCCGTTACTGCCGCATCCAGGTGATGTGCAACCCCCGTCACCGTGAGTTGATCCACAATTTCCGCATCCCATATATATCTTTTGTAATCACTTTAATGTTTAAGCTTTTTGTGTTTCAATAAAGCTGTCTCTTAGTGTCAAAGACAGCTGAAACAAGGTCAGTTTTGGATTGGCATTTCTTTCGATTTGACCAATACAGGTACTCAGACCATTGTAAAGCACTTCAATATTAGCAAATTGTACGACATCAGAAAAGTTCATTACGAATTGTTGTTCGTCTTTATTCAGTCTGATTGTATAATTTGGTATCGACTTGTAAGCTAATATTTCGCGAATGATTCCCAAGCTATACCGCAAAAAGTTTTTAATATTTTCTCTTCCTTTTGCACCCATTTCATCGCTCCAGACCATTAATTTAGGCACGTCACGTCTAAAACTTAACCGCATCCAAGCTTTGAAAGACTCGGTTAAATCAGCATCTGTATGCGCTGTATATTTTTGTGCTGCGTTAATACTACCGTTTGCCAAAAAAGCTATTGTACTTGAATCCGATTCTGGGTGATGTGTCGACAAGTATTTTTCAATTTCTTGATTCGAATATGGTTTAATATTGGTGATTTGCGTACGGGAGACAATCGTTGGCAAAATGGCGTCAATATTTTCCGTTACGAGATAAAAGAAAGTATTCGCAGGTGGTTCCTCAATTAATTTTAAAAGCGAATTGCCTTCTTTGCCTAGATATTCTGGTAACCACAATATCAAAACCTTTTGATTGCTTTCAAATGCCTTTAACGATAATTTCTGGAGGATCGATTTACATTCCTCTTTCGTTATATTTCCTTGTTTGTTCTCTGCTCCAATGGCTTGCATCCAGTCGATATAGCTGAGGTGGGGATTCTCCAATATGGCTTTCCTCCAATCCTCTAGATAGTCGTTACTAATAGGTTTGGTGCCTGATTTTTTAGGTATTACAGGAAACGAAAAATGAACATCTGGATGTATCAGTTTTTCTATTTTAACACATGCTTTACAGGCTCCACAAGAATCGGACTCAGTAGGTTGCTCACATAATTGGTATTGCACCATTGCCAAAACCATAGCCAATTTCCCGCAACCAGGCTTGCCAGTAATCATTTGTGCATGGGGTATGGCATTATTCCGCAGCTTTGCTAGAAGTAGCTGTTTGTCATTGTCCTTACCGATTATGTCAACAAATTTCATTTGTAAATCTAAACACCTCAAAGATAAAAATCGCTTTAATCCATTTGCTCTTATGTGAAGAAATAATCGAGAAAAGAGAATTTTGGCAATCTTGTAATTGATGTTGCGTTAAACTCTTGTATTTTGCAAACGTTTTTTGAATAGAAATAAGTAACGATGGACTTTAAACAAATTTGGACACTTGCTAAGCCTCACTTGATTGCGATGGGGATTTTCTTGGTTGTTTTTGCCGCTTACTTTCACCCTCAATTGGGCGGAAAAGTTGTGGAACAAAGTGATATTCTTCAGGGGAAAGGCATGATCAAAGAATCAACTGATTTTCATGAAAAAACGGGGGAGTATACACTCTGGACGAATGCGATGTTTGGTGGCATGCCAACGTATCAAATTAGCTCTCCACAGAATTCGAATTTGATTCGTAAGTATGTTGAGCCAATTATGCAGTTGTTTCTCAAGGCGCCAATCAGTTGGTTTTTTGTAGCTGCGTTTTGCTTTTACATACTGATGTTGGTGATTGATGTGAACCGTTGGGTCGCTATCGTCGGCGGTTTGGCGTATGCGCTCTCCACAAATAATATGATTTTGTTTGCAGAAGGACACACATCCAAATTCAGGGCTTTGTCGTATTTACCACTGGCACTTGCTGGGGTTTATTTGATATTAGACAAACAAAAATATCTCAAAGGTGCAGCATTATTTCTCCTAGCGATGAGTTTAAATATTGCAGCAAATCACTACCAAATGACATATTACTTCGCAATAGGTATGATGTTTTTTATGGTGGTATACTTTGCTTTTGCTGCCAAGAATGGAGAGTTACTCAATTACTTTAAGGGAGTAGGCATATTATTGATCTGTGGAGTTCTGGCAGTCGGGCCGTCGTTTTCAAAAATATATACAACGCTTGAATACTCGAAGGATACAATGCGTGGGAATTCTGAATTAAAAAAAGAGGCATCGGTTAAGAATGAATTAGATGAGGAAAGCTCAGGCGAAGGTTTGGACTGGGACTATGCGATGCGATGGAGTAACAACAGCACAGATATGTTGGCAACGTTTATACCTGGCGTTGCAGGCGGAAGCAGTGGTCAAGAAGTTGATCAAGAGTATGAAGTTGCGAAGTTTTTCGGAAATGGTCGAAAAGCTGTTCGAGTTCCGCTCTATTGGGGTGGGGGAGAATCTACAAGTGGACCAGTATATTATGGTGCAATTGTCGCATTCTTGATGATATTAGGTCTTGTGTTGTTACCAAATTCAGGATGGAAATGGGGCGTATTTACTGCGATTATCGTGATTGCATTCCTATCAATGGGTAAGTATTTCGCATGGTTTAACGAGTTATTCTTTAACTACTTTCCAAAGTATAGCATTTTCAGGGCGCACAACTCGGCGATGGGTGTTGTGTCCATATTCTTTCCAATTCTAGGTTTAGCTGGTTTGTCAGCGTTGTTAACTTCAAAAAAGAGCAAAGATGAAAAGCTCAAAGCGGTTTATATAGCTGGTGGCGTAATTGGGGGATTATCCTTATTACTGGGTTTAATAGGAGGTGGCATACTATCCTTCGATCACTTTCAAGATGAGAACTTTTTAACGCAATATTTTAAAGGAAATCAAGCACAATACGATCAGTTTATCGACGCTTTAAAAGAAGGACGGGAGCAGTTTATGAAGGCTTCTGCTTACAGAACCTCTGGTTTTGTGTTGGTCGCTGTTGCTGTGTTGTGGGCATTTATAAACGACAAGTTGAAAAAAGAAGTTGCAATTGGGCTCATTGGTCTTTTTATAGTTATTGACTTGGTTTCTGTTGACCAGCAATATTTAAACGAAGAGAAGTTCATATCTAAGAAAAAACAAGAACGTCCATTTAGCATGCGACCTGTAGATCAACAGATTTATCAGTTAGAGACTACAGGGCGGGGGTATTACCGGGTTTTTGATGTTTCAATAAATACATTCAGTTCGAGTAATACAAGTTATTTCCACAACACAGTTGGAGGTTATTCTGCAGTAAAAATGGCAAGAATTCAAGATGTCATTGATTCTGTATTCCGTTCAGAGCGGGGAATCCCGTTTGAAGTCCTGGATATGATGAACGCAAAATACTTGATCGACCAACAGTCCAAACTGTCTAAAAATCCAAGTGCTTTGGGTAATGCGTGGTTCATAGATAGTTTTATTCATGTAAATAGTGCTACAGACGAGTTAAACCAATTGAAGTCTTTTAATTCTCATACCACGGCTATTGTTCACGATGGTGACTTTGGTACATACGTTTCAAATTTTAAAGATCATGCTCCAGATAGTAATACATCACGTTCAATCGGAATGATACAATATGCACCGAATAGATTGGTCTATAAGACAAGTTGTGAGGAAGATGAGTTTGTCGTGTTTTCTGAAATTTGGTACGGTCCAGAGAAAGGCTGGACTGCATACATCGATGGTGAAAAAGTGGACCAAGGCGGATTCAACCATATTCGAGCAAACTACTTACTACGTGGGATGAAAGTACCAGCAGGCGAGCATGAAGTCGTTTTTGAATTTAAACCGCAAACATTTGAGTTG
>JBLING010000123.1:0-7703 GCA_047639155.1 bacterium | reverse complement strand
AAGGACGTAAAGTTCTATCAACGATACGACAGATTAATACTTCGTAATCAGACAGTCTACCTTCTCTTCTCAAAAAACTACCTGGAACACGTCCAACTGCGGCAAATTTTTCTTGATAATCTACTGACATCGGCAAAAAGTTTACACCTTCACGTGCAGTTTTAGCAGACACCACGGTCGCTAAAATTCGGGTATCACCCATTGATAAGAAAACAGAGCCATTCGCTTGTCTGGCAAGCCTGCCTGTTTCCAAAGTTATTTCCCGGCCATCTCCGAGGTCAATTGTTTTTTGGATTGCTTCAAATTTCATAATATTCTTCTGTTAATAGGCGTCGCGCCCTGCTCGATAAAATGCAAAAAAAAGGCCTTGAGTGTAATAAACTAAAGGCCTTTATAGTATTACATGAACTGTAATTTTATTTTCTTAAACCAAGTTTTTGGATGACATCTCTGTATCTAAAGATATCTTGCTTGGCAATGTAGTTAAGCAATGCGCGTCTTTTACCAACTAACGCAATTAAGCTTTTCTCTGCAGAGTAATCTTTTTTGTTAATTTTCAAATGATCCGTAAGATGCTTGATTCTATGTGAGAACATAGCAATTTGAGCTTCGCTGTTTCCGGTGTTTTTTTCTTCACCGCCGTGCTCTGCGAACATTTGTTTTTTTAAGTCTGATGTTAATCTCATGTTAACCTTTAATAAATCGTTTCGTCTGTGTTTTTATAAATAGTCCGCAAAGATATAATTATATCTCTCATAACTGGCACGATTCTAGCTTTTTTAATGAAGAAATCTACCCAGCTAATAACCCCCTAGCCAGCGGCGTGCAAACCACTCAATACTGAGCATTCCCATCAACAAGAAAAACAACCATTTCTGGCTGATTAAATCTTTATAACGACTGTTCTCTTTCACAATTGAAGCAGCGTTCGGAAGGTTCAATAATGTTTCACTTAATTCACCCCATGACTCCTTCGAAAAAACTTGCCCCCCAGACTCTTTCGCCATCTGCCTCAACAAGTCATGATCAGCAGTTAAATTTTGATTCTCAAGTTGAACGGCCTTAACAACAAAACTTCCAGATTCTTTGTACTTTTTACCGTTGTATTGTGCGGAAGCACTGAAATTATAACTGCCAACCGGCAACGATCCTACGGCATAGCGATACGCTCCGTTTTGAGGAACTAGGGCGTATGTATATTGTGTCCCGTCCGAATGATTCAAGGTAACTTGAACATTTGCTTCTGGGGTAAACTCATAACTATCATTATATACTTCCCCAATAAATGTAATTCGATCGTTTTCAAAAAAGCTTTTTGACGACGTATATACCTTAAATTTCCGTTTATCATCTTTAAGCGCCAAGTATTGAATCGTTTTACGCAGCAATACGTCGATGTTGTTAAAAGACTCATTGGTTTCATAATCATAAAACTTCCAACGCCAAAGACCTTCACCAGCACATATTCCAATGCGGTAATCATTTTGATTGTTAAACGACCATAATGGCATTTGCGTTTCAACAGAACCAATCTTCTGAAAAGCCAAAACATTAGTGGTTGGGGGAGTCACATATTCGCCAAATGGAGTTGTTAAGGGAGGAGCATGGCCCATAAAATCTACCAAACTAGCTCCAGGATCAAACAATGCGAATTGATCATTTGCCTTTGCTAACCCTTGATTAAAGTTTCTTTTATTCCCTTTAATTTCTAAACCCAAATCAAGCCGGTTCAACAAGTCAATATTTGTTTGGCTACCTAAAATAGAAAACAAAGGTGTTTTAGATTCCTTTATGCTTTGAATAAAGTTTGACTCATATGAATTTACAGGTAGCTGATGCGTTATGACTAAATCGTATTTATTCGCTTCTAGTTTGTCGTAAAATCCAATTTGAATGTCTAGCTCATATTGGTCATTGCCCGATATCACATTTCGCAAAACGGCTACATCCGGATGAGGTGCATGTGCAGCGACCAAAATCTTTTGCTTCACATCCAACACATCTGTATAAACAAGTTTGCTGTTATTGCCTTTGTTTATCTCCCCTTGAATACTAGAAACCCGAATAGTATAGGCCTGATTCCCAATACGCTTCGCATCCAATAAAAAGGTATGCCTAACCGTAAATCGGCTGCCTTGAATTGTCACGTTGTGTTTATCAAGTTTGGCTCCGTTTTGCCAAATACTAAGCTCTACTGTTTGGCCCGATGCTTTTACCGCATTAACCACAACCTCAACTGGAAATTGATTCCCCAAAAATGTAACGGCATTGGCTTTTGCGCTATAAATCGACACATCTCTATATACTGTTGTATCCCCAACCGGTACCGTATATATTGGAAAGTTAGATCGCTGAGCCGAGAAATTAGGATTAGCGCCGACATTGTAGATCCCGTCTGAAACGAGTACCATACCTGCAACGCTTCTACTGTCGTGCAGTCTTTGTATATCTAAAAAAGGTTTGGATAAATCTGTAGATGTCTCATTGTAATAGTCCTTATTTGACTGTTTATTTAAAATGACAACATCGTACTTGGAATTTATCGCCTTTGTAAATTGTTCTACATCTGAATTAAGTGATGTCCAAACATAAGCGCTATCGCTCCCTAGGGTCATGGATTGGGATTGATCAATTTGAATAAACACTACGGGTTTTTCGAGCACCTTTTCAATATATTTTAACAAGGGATTGAGAACAAGTAATGCCAACAAAAAAACTGTAAGGAAACGCACGAATGCCAATACCCATTGAATAATGGGTTGCTTGTCTCTGTTCTTTTTTATCGACTTCCGATATAAAACAAGGCTGTATATCAATCCTATGCCCAAACAAAGTAGTATGAACCAGGTAGGTTGTTCTATAATTAAATCCATTCTCACGACGGCAAATATAATGGGCTAAACAATACCTACCCAACGATATAAACTGGCATAAATTGTTATCAAAGATGTTAATACACTGGGGAAAGAGTACGTATAATATCCTTAATTTCGTGGCTCGTAGGTCACTGACTGGAACACACACAGATTGATTAAAAAATGATTGTCTCTTATAATTGGTTAAAAACTTTAATTCCATTTAAAACTTCACCAGAAGATTTAAGCAAGTTGCTTACGGATACTGGTTTAGAAGTGGAGAAACTGCATAAAATTGAATCAATCAAAGGTGGACTTGAAGGTTTGATTGTTGGTGAAGTCATCACTTGTGACGCTGCTGAAAACAGCGACAATTTAAAAGTCACAACCGTTAACATAGGTTCAGAGCAATTGTTACCAATTGTTTGTGGAGCACCAAATGTACAAGCAGGACAAAAAGTAATTGTTGCCACAGTTGGAACTGTGATTTATCCCTCAAGTGGTGAACCATTCAAAATTAAAAAAGCCAAAATAAGAGGGCATGTTTCTGAAGGCATGTTGTGTGCTGAAGATGAAATTGGACTAGGTGCAAGCCATGACGGCATTATGGTTCTCGAAAATGACGTAAAAGTTGGCACCAAAGCAAAAGCACTATTTGACCTAAAAGAAGACTATCAGATTGAAATTGGACTGACTCCAAACCGTGGAGACGCTGCCTCGCATTTGGGTACTGCACGCGACATCCAGGCAATGACCGATGTATCTATAAATATACCTAAAGTTGGTGCCGTAACAAATACCACAAAGTGTCCGATTGATATTATAATCGAAAACGCTGAGCATTGTCCACGGTATACAGGAATTTTGCTCAATAACATTACTGTAGGTGAAAGTCCCAAGTGGTTAAAAGAGCGACTTATTTCAATTGATATTAAACCAATAAACAATGTAGTAGACACTACCAACTTTGTGCTTCATGAGTTGGGCCAACCAATTCATGCTTTTGACGCATCCAACATTGAGGGTGATATCCACGTGCGTACTGCGAAAAAAGGCGAAAAGATAACAACATTGGACGACGTCAACCGAACGCTATTTGGCGATGAGTTGCTTATCACAGATGACAAGAAAGCACTCGCTTTAGCAGGTGTTTTTGGGGGATTAGGTTCAGGAGTGACTGCAAAAACGACTTCCGTTTTTATTGAAAGTGCTTATTTTAATCCTTCAGTAATTCGCAAAGCTGCCAAACAACACGGATTAAACACGGATGCGTCTTTTAGGTACGAACGGGGATGCGATCCCAACATTACAACCTATGCTTTACAGCGCGTTGTCGACATTTTAAAAGATGTTGCAAACGGCGAAGTTGCAAGTTCCATTTCGGATGTTTATCCAACCAAGATCAACAATAATTCAATCACTTTTAATTCAAAGTGGTTGAATAAGTTCTGTGGCATTTCATTATCGAATGCTGAAATAATATCCATTTTAAATAGACTTGAAATTGAAGTGACAAGTGAGGTGGAGAATGACATAACTGTTAGTGTTGCACCATACAGAAGTGATGTTTTGAGGCCAGTTGATATTGCTGAAGAAGTACTCAGAATATACGGCTTCAATCAAGTAGAAATCTCAACCCGACTTTCGATGACGCCAAGTGTAGAATCGGGAGTTAGCAACACCGTTTTGAAAGATAAAGTGACTAACTTTTTAGTTTCAAAAGGCTTTTTCGAAACGATGAGTAATTCGCAAACAAAGCCAAACGACAGAACTGACCTTGTTCCCGTAACTCTGCTAAACCCGTTAAGTATTGATCAATCGGTAATGCGAACAGACATGTTGGATGGAATAATGAGTTCGATTGCTTTTAATTTTAATCGAAAGAACAAAGACTTGCTCTTTTTCGAGTTTGGCAAAACTTATGCGAAAACAGAAACAGGATACAACGAAACAAATAATCTTATTATAGCGACCTCTGGAAACATTACAGAAGCCAATTGGACAACAGGTGTTGAGAAGTCGGACTACTTCTTCTTGAAGGGACTGTTTGAATCGATGTCAGAAGTGCTGGGTTTGACCGCCAAAAAACTATTAAAAATAGTGGCGTTTCACGATTTGCCCAAGACCTTAAAGAAATCTTACGGGATTAGGCAAGACGTCCATTACGCACTTGTAAATTGGGACGATTTGTCCAAACGTTTGACAAATGTTAATTTCAAACTTGAAGACATACCGGTGTTCCCAGTTGTCTCTCGTGACTTGAGTTTGGTACTTAACAAACAAGTCATGTATAGTGATGTTGAACGTATAGTTAAGGAAACTGCAGGACCGTTCTTCAGGAGTTTATCGTTGTTTGATGTATACGAAGGCAAAAACATAGAAGAGAATAAAAAATCATATGCCGTATCCATCCAGTTGTATGATTCTAAGCAAACGATGACCGACGATCGCATTGAAAAAATAATGGCCAAAATGATGTTACGATTAGAAAAAGACGTTGAGGCAGTAATACGAAAGTAGATGACTGAATTTGAACAGAAACTTTGGGATTTTGAGGTTAGTCTAAAAGATGCCTTAGATCAGTTAAAAAAGTTAAGGTCTGAAAATGAAGATTTAACAAATAAAAATCAATCCCTTTCTGATCAAATTATTACGGAAAAAAACCTGACAAAAGATTTAGAGGAGAATAATAAAAGCGTTAAACTTGCCGAGACAATGTCTCAAACTATGGGTGATCAAGACGAGTTAAAACGACAAATTGATAGCTACATAAAAGAGATTGATCGATGCATTGCACTGTTAAGTGATTAGTTTGGAAAGTGCTGAAAAGGAAATATCGATAAAGGTTACAATAGGAGATAGACAATATCCGCTCAAAATTGACGCTGCTGAAGAAGAATCAGTTCGAAAAGCAGCTAAATTGATAAATGAAAAATCAAAATTTTACCAAGAGAATTTCTCGGTAAAAGACAAACAGGATTCACTCGCGATGGCGGCATTAGAATTTGCTACTGAAGTAATTGGGTTCCAACATGAGCAGTCTTCAGACAAACACCTTTTAGAAAGAAAAGTTTCCTACTTCCAGACCCTTCTTACAGAGGCAATTCGTTGATATACTTTTGTTTAATTAAACACAACGTACAATGAACATTACATCAATATTAATTGGGTTGTTGGCTGGTATTATTGCCGGAGGGGGGATTGCCTTCTTCATCTTAAATAATAAGTCAAACTCCAAAGCAACTCAAATCATAAAAGAGGCTGAGCAAAAAGCCAATCAATACAAAAAATCTCGCGAATTAGAAGCAAAGGAGAAATTTATAAAACTTAAACAGGATCACCAGAATGAAACTCAACAGAGAGAAAGTGAGATTTCCAGAAAGGAAGATGAAATGCGTAAAAAAGATCAAAGCCTTAGTGATCGCATTCAAAACCAAGAACACAAGTTCAAGGAAGTAGAAGCCATAAAAAACACGCTATCTCAACAATTGGAAGTTGTAAATATCAAAAAAACGGAGATTGAAAAAGCACATGGCAATCAAGTCCGTCAGCTCGAAAAGATTGCAGGTTTAACAGCTGAAGAAGCTAAAAAAGACCTTGTAGAAGCGTTGGTTGATGAAGCAAAAACAGATGCCATTTCTAAAATAAAGTTAATCGTCGAAGAGGCCAAACTAAAAGCCAACAAAGAGGCCAAACGTATCATCTTGCAAACGATACAACGTACCGCAGCAGAACAGGCAATAGAAAACACAGTTACCGTGTTTAACATCGAAAATGATGATATTAAGGGTAGAATCATTGGACGAGAAGGACGAAACATTAGAGCCCTTGAAGCTGCTACAGGTATTGAAATAATCGTTGATGATACTCCAGAAGCAATCATTCTTTCTGGGTTTGATCCAGTAAGAAGAGAAATCGCACGTTTGTCTTTACACCGTTTGGTTACAGATGGAAGAATTCACCCTGCGAGAATTGAAGAAGTTGTTCAAAAAACAAAAAGGGACGTAGATAACGAAATTATTGAGCATGGCGAACGCGCAGTTATCGATTTAGGCGTAAATGGTTTACACCCTGAGTTGATTCGTATTGTTGGACGAATGAGATATCGTTCCAGTTATGGTCAAAACTTATTACAGCACAGTAGAGAGGTTGCAAATATGTGCGCTATAATGGCGGCAGAATTTGGACTAGACCCTAAAATGGCGAAACGTGCTGGTCTGCTGCATGATATTGGAAAGGTCCCAGATGAAGATGCTGAGACTCCTCACGCATTATTGGGTATGAAATGGGCAGAGAAGTATGGTGAAAGTTCAGAAGTATGCAATGCTATTGGAGCTCACCACGACGAAATTGAGATGACTAATTTGATTTCTCCGATTGTTCAAGCGTGTGATGCAATATCTGGTTCAAGACCTGGTGCTCGACGTGAAGACGGAGAAGCATATATTAAAAGATTACAAGATTTAGAGAAACTAGCTTTGGCATTTGATGGCGTTGAAAAAGCATTCGCAATTCAAGCTGGACGTGAATTAAGGGTAATCGTTGATAGTGATGTGTTGCAAGACAAACAAGCAGACTTATTGTCCTTTGATATCAGTCAGAAAATCATGAAAGAAATGATTTACCCTGGTCAAATAAAAATTACTGTAATACGAGAGCGTAGGGCAGTGAATTTCGCAAAATAGAGAAGTTACTACAATGCGTTTTTTTACCATTGTAATTCCATGTCTTCTAATGGCCTGTAATTCAGAACAAGATCAAAAAACAGTTGAGGAGATACCTATTGTGGTTGATCAAATTCATGTTGAAAACAATGCTCCAGACTCAACTGTCGTTTTTATTGCATTA
>JBLING010000122.1:0-7726 GCA_047639155.1 bacterium | reverse complement strand
TTCTATCTTTTTTAACGCATTTCACCCGAATAAAGGGTTTCAACTTTTTCAATTAAAAGGAGATCGGCTTATACAGGTTAGTAGCTTTAAGCAGAAGTTAGAAAAAAAGGAAGAGCCTGAAAATATTCAAGGTGCTCAAACTTCGCACTATGCATGGTTCAATAACCAACTCTATTTTTTCGCAGCTGGAAAAGGAACTACTTCAGGATTGTATTCGTACAGTTTTGGCAAACCAAGGTTGGTGTACGCTTGCCAATCCATGTCCGACGGTTATTTACAAGGTAAAACGCTTGCCACTCAGGTTCGCGTTTCTGATGCTGACACAATCGCATTTCATCATATAATAATTGACACTTACCTTAAGATTCGACGATATAAACTAGACCAGATAAACATTTGCTCTGATGTTGCTGTTTCCAATGGCAAAAACTATGGAGTCCTCAATGGTGTATTGGGTGAGTTAATTGTTTCCGACCAAAGGGTAGACTTCTATGCCGTTACATTCAACGGAAAAACACTAGAATATATTCGCAGTTTACGCAGTTTAAAAGATGGCCTGATTTTTATGGGTTATGATGCGAATGCGCCACACATTGGCAGTATTGATCGTAGTGGAAGTGTTGCTTCATATGGCTATCCTGATCGTTTGATGGGGGCAGATCTACATTGTCAACCCAAAAACAATGAAACCGCTTTAGCAGGATATTTTGTATTGCACAATCAAGACATCACTACCTTAATGGAAATTAAACTTGGTAAAACTCCAACTGCCATTGGGGACTTGCCTGAACAGATGGATATTACGGGTTCGACCTATCTCAAAAAGCAAACTGTCTTATCACTGTTCAATGGCTTTGAATCTAATTTATACCAAGTTAACGGTTCAGAATTAGTTAAACAGGAAATTAGGTACATCGATCACCCAAACTATGTAACCCAACTCAATGGCAACTTGGTTTATGTCGCCAAAGAAAATAATCAGCCATACGTATTTACCTCTAACCCACTGTTACCACCGAAAGTAGAAACAAGCAACTTTACAATTTTCGATTTTTGGCCAAGGGGGCGCGTTATTGGTATGGTCAACGCCGAAAGTCAGAACAAACGTGGGCGACTGCGCTATAAAATTATTTCTGGAAACGATGGCGACGTATTTAGAGTTGACGGTTCTTCTGGGGTATTGTCAATCGACAATGCTAGAAACCTAAAGAAAAGTAAAAAAGGGTCGTACTCAGTGCGTGTGATGGTGAGCGAAAAACACAAAGGAAGTAGTATTGCTACCGTAAACTTTACGGTAAATCAAGGTAAGCCATTTAGCCATACCAACCTAAGAGAGACACTCATGTTTTTTCCCGATTTTTCAAAAGCCAATACGTTAACAACAACAAGATTACCCGACGGAGAGACTGTGCTGGTATACGATCTCAACTTTAATATGGTTGACGTGTTATTTATTAAGAACAGTGCAATTAAACTACCTTCATACCCTCCTGGGTTGTACATACTTAATGTACGGAATAAAGAAAACTTATATCAAAAAATTGAATTACAATAATGGAAGATCTACTAAAGAAGTTTGAGAACAAAAAACCTGAAATAATATTTGAGTGGAACGACGACATAACGGATGCATGTGGTTGGCTTGTAATCAATTCGTTGAAAAATGGATCTGCCGGTGGTGGAACAAGAATGCGTGTCGGTCTTGACGTTCGAGAAGTTGAGTCTCTTGCAAAAACAATGGAAATCAAATTTTCCGTAAGTGGCCCTCCAATTGGCGGAGCCAAATCAGGTATAAACTTTGACCCAACAGATCCACGAAAGCAAGGTGTTTTGGAAAGATGGTATGCAGTGATAGCACCATTGCTTAAAACATATTACGGAACTGGTGGCGACATGAATGTTGATCAAAACCATGAGGTAATTCCAATCTTAGCCAAACATGGAATTCTTCACCCACAACAAGGGACCGTAAATGGGCACTTTAAGGATTACACTGCAGAGGAGAAATTACAGGCTGTTGAGCGTTTGAGAATTGGAATTTTACTAGAAATGCAAGACAAGCGTTTTACGCCATCTTTAAAAGAAAAATATACCATTGGAGACTTAGCTACTGGTTGGGGAGTTGCAGAGGCCGTGAGACATTACTACGGCATATGGGGCGGCATGATGAACCATAAGCGAGCCATTATTCAAGGTTGGGGCAACGTGGCGGCTGCCGCTGCATTTTACCTTGCAAAAAATGGTGTGTCCATTATTGGAATTATCGACAAAAACGGTGGGTTAATAAAAGAAAAAGGGTTCTCGTTAGAAGAAATCACTGAACTATTTATCAATAGAAAAGGGAATAAACTTCATGCGGACAATATGTTGTCGTTTAATGAGGTAAACGAACGAATATGGAAACTTAAGTCTGAAATATTTATCCCAGGTGCTGGTTCTAGATTAGTAACCGGGCAAAATGTACAGGACATGATTGATGGTGGCATGGAAGTTATTTCTTGTGGTGCAAATGTTCCGTTTGCAGATAAAGAAATTTTTATGGGGCCAATTTCGAAACTGGCGGATGACAACATCGCTGTTATTCCAGATTTTATTGCCAACTGTGGTATGGCTCGGGTATTTGCTTACCTGCAAACGCGAGATTGTAAGGTAACGGATGTAAGTATTCTACTTGACGCTTCAGAAGTTATTGAACGCGCTATGATTAAAGTACATCAGTTCAATAATAAACCTGTTGGCATTAGTGCAAAAGCACTTGAGCTAAGCATCATGACAGTCATGAAAGGTGAGGCAACCACCTAACTCGTGATGCGTAGGTCTTCATACGAACCCCTTGTTTATGCTTTATTACTAAGTGCAGGGGTTGTTTTTGGTCTTTTGTGGAATAAGTTGGTCAATAAAACTGCGCTTAACCCTGACACAAAGATTGAACAAGTCATGGGACTTGTTGAAAGTGAATATGTGGATTCTATTGCGAAAGCAGATATTGAAGAAATAGCCATTAGTGAACTTCTGTCGTCCTTCGACCCACATTCAGTATATATTCCATATCAGTATGTTGAAGCGGCAAGTCAAGATTTAAAAGGTGGCTTTGAAGGAGTCGGAATTGAATTCTTTATGTTTAATGACACCCCAAATGTGGTGCGCGTGCTTAAGGACGGCCCGGCTATGTTATCTGGCCTTCAGGCTGGGGATAGACTTCTTTCGGTGGATACTTTATCGTTAATCGGTATGACAAATACTGAGATTGTCAGGACAATAAAGGGAAGAAAAAACACGTCGTTTGTGGGCACAATTTACAGACCAGCGACAAATGAAACTATTACAAAAAAATTTGAACGTGGAACGGTAAAAACACCAAGCGTATATACGAGCCTAATAGACTCCGTAACGCTCTATGTTAAAGTCGAGCATTTTGCGGAAAAAACACATGCCGAATTTGTAAGCCAGGTAAAAGCACATCAAAAAAACCATACCATAAAATATGTAGTGCTTGACTTGCGAAACAATCCTGGTGGTTATTTACAAACCGCAGTTAGTTTGTTAAACGAGTTTATCGATGGGAACGAGTTATTGGCATTTACGCAGTCAAAAACGGGCAAAAACCGTGAATACCGCTCCAAAAAAGGAGGCGTTTGTGGCAAAATGGATTTGGTGTGTTTGGTGAACAATCGTTCAGCGTCCGCTAGCGAAATAGTTTCAGGAGCAATACAAGATTTAGACAGAGGCGTTGTAATTGGAAGTCGTACTTATGGCAAAGGTCTTGTTCAGGAGACTTTTCAGCTTAAAGATGGTTCTCAAATACGGCTAACCATTTCAAGATATTACATTCCATCTGGACGATCAATTCAGAAACCATACGATGACAATGGTTACCAAGAATTAGATTCAAATTCATTAACCAAAATTGGTAAAATTTACAATACCAAAAATGGGCGAGAAGTCAAAAGTGAAGGGGGAATATCTCCAGATATCATCTTGGAGCAAGAGACATACGAAGCATATACAAAAGTGAGTGAGTACGCTGCTGTCTTGATTGATACATATGTAAGTACATGGTCGACCATGTCTCCAAAAGATTGGAGTTCAAGCAACTCAATTAATCAAACGATTAAAACGTACGTAAAGGATTCTACAACGTACCTTAACCCTGTGAAGAATAGATTGGTATATCAGTTATTTGGTATCGAACAAGCATACGCTCAAAACGTACACTCAGATCAAGCTGTGCAACGCGCATTACAGGAACTGCGTAAACCAACAATTTCACTCAATCCCTAAAGCCTTTTTCATCGAATCTGCACGTTCTTCGTCTGTTTTCAACTGACTTTCTAGGTCATCCATTTTGATTTCTTGGTCTGCTGGAATGTCTTCAGTGGGCAAATCTGTCGCTTTTTTATCCGTTGAGGAGCATGCCATTAACGCCATTAATGTTGTTGTTAATAATAAAGTCTTTTTGAAATTCATGTCTCAAAATTGCACAAAAAAAAGGTGTAGAAATCTACACCTTCATTAATTAAATAATTTTTTAAGGAACTAGTGAGCCATTTTTTCAGCTTCATCAGCTACTTCTTCAGCAGCTCCTTCAACAGCGTCAACGCCATCTCCTACTGCTTCCGCAGCGTTGTCCATAGCTTTTCCATCTTCTTCATTTGCTCCCTCAGCATTTTCCATTTCTTCAGCTGCATTTTGATCTGCCGCCGGAGCTTCAGTTTCTGCTGCTGGGTCTTCAGTTGTAGCTGCTTTGTTGCATGCAACAAAAGTAAATAGGGTAACGATTGCTAATAACGATAATACTTTTTTCATTTTTCGAATTTTTAGGTACTTTTAAAATTGTAGACAAATATAAAAAATTGAACCAATTAAAACAGTCCAGAAATTATTTTTTTCTAAAAAAGATACTTATGGGGACGCCCGTAAACTCGAAGTGTTCACGCAATTGATTCTCAATAAATCGCTTATATGAATCTCCAACGTATTGCGGTAAATTACAGAAAAAAGCGAAACTCATTTTCCGAGTTTTTATTTGGGTGACGTACTTAATCTTTATGTACTTGCCCTTTTTTGCTGGTGGAGGTGTTTCTTGTATGATCTCTAGCATCACGTCGTTTAGCTTAGAAGTCGGGATGTGCTTTTGTGTGTTTTTATACACATCGATTGCAGTCTCAACAGCTTTAAACACGCGCTGTTTGGTTAATGCCGATACAAATATTATAGGTACATCTGTAAACGGTGAGATTTTTTCGTGAATTTCCTCAATATAGAATTTAGTCGATTTATGATCCTTTTCAACCAAGTCCCATTTATTAACTAGAATCACAATTCCTTTACCATTTTTGGCAGCAAGGCTAAACAGATTCACGTCTTGAGCTTCGAGGCCGATAGTTGCATCAATTATAAGTAGAACAACATCACTGGACTCTATTGCCTTGATACTTCTCATGACACTGTAGAATTCTACATTGTTCATGGTTTTACCCTTTTTACGTACACCAGCAGTGTCAACTAGAGTGAAATCCATGCCATAAGCCGAATAACGTGTATCGATGGTATCACGTGTAGTGCCCGCGATATCAGTAACGATGTTTCTTTCAACTCCCAAAAGCACGTTACACAACGAGCTTTTACCTACGTTTGGTCGTCCA
Organism: bacterium; assembly: GCA_047639155.1. Lineage (GTDB taxonomy): Bacteria > Bacteroidota > Bacteroidia > NS11-12g > UBA9320 > UBA987. Next base: position 2,081 of record JBLING010000122.1, on the reverse strand, counting down.
ATTAAAGATAACCGCGGTAAATCAGTTTCTTGTGATTCAACTTCCGGTGGTAGCTGTTTAAGGATCTCATCCATTAGCTCGCCAGTACCGCTTCCCGATATTGATGACAATGGGAACAGGTGTTCAAAGCCAAGGCTATAGAACTGATGAGACATCATAAGACGTTCATTGTTGTCAACCTTATTCACCACCACAATGGTTGGTTTGTTAGTTTTCCGAAGAAAGCGTGTAAAGCTCTCATCAAGATCCGTAACGCCTGTAGTTACATCAACCATAAATATTAGGAGGTCCGCTTCAGAAATCGCAATTTCTACTTGTTCCCGAATCGACTTTTCAAAAACATCATTCGAATTGGTTACGTACCCGCCGGTATCTATGATTGTAAACTCCCGATTTCCCCAATCAGTGGTCCCATAGTGCCGATCACGTGTAACCCCAGAGGAGTCATCTACAATCGCTTTGCGCTCACCCTGTAGTCTATTAAAAATCGTTGATTTACCAACGTTTGGTCTCCCAACTATAGCAACTATTCCAGACATAATTATTTGTGCTTACAAAGGTCCATCACGAAAATGACCGGGCCTTCTATATAAATTTTAACTTTTTTTGTAACCGAATCTACGTAACTGAGTATCGTTATCGCGCCATTTCTCACGGACTTTAACAAACAGCTCTAAAAAGACTTTGCGATCTAGAAACTTTTCCATATCGCGGCGTGCTTCAGAACCTATTCGTTTTAACCCCAAACCTTTTTTACCAATCAATATTACTTTTTGCGAATCACGTTCGCAGTAAATTATGGCTGAAATTTTGGTAAGGGTCTTCTTTTTTTTGAATTCATCAACGACAACCTCAATGCTGTAAGGTATTTCTTGTTGATAGTGCGTAAGTAGTTTTTCACGAATCATCTCTGAGCAAAAAAATCGCTCATCCCGATCCGTCAATTGATCTTCTGGATAATACGCTGGATGTTCAGGACAGTATTTGTAAAGCATGCCTATCAACCCATCCACATTAAATCCCCGTAAGGCGGATACAATTATGGTTTCTTCAGTTTTGATTTTAGCCTGAAACTCTTCCATCACAGACTTCACCAACTCCTGATCTGACTCATCAATTTTATTTAGTGCTAAAATTTTAGGACAATCCGCTCTGTTGATTTGCTCGATTACGTCGTCATGCAATTTCGGACTCGTCATGTCGATTAGGACCACCAAAATATCAGCATCGTTAATCGCTTCCTTTACTGCAACCATCATTGCTTCTTGCAATTTATATGCAGGATTGATGATGCCCGGGGTGTCCGAAAAAACCATTTGGCAATCGTCCTGATTGTGAATTCCAATGATTCTATGTCGAGTAGTTTGCGCTTTTGAATTTGTAATGGCAAGTTTTTGGCCCAAAATCGCATTCAATAAAGTAGACTTACCCGCGTTGGGTTTGCCTATAATACTGATAAAACCGGCTTTTTTGATGTCTGACATTAGGTGCAAAGGTCGTATAATTTTTGGTCTAGAATTCACAATCCTAAAACAAAAAGAAAAAAGGGCTGGATTTATTCAAAACTGACCGTATCTTTGCGCCCCTCAAAAACGTGAATCTAACGACCACAACACGTGGTTAAATATTTAGCAAGTTGTGAGGTCTAGCTCATATCCGTCAACCGACGGACTATAGGTTCGAGAACAAAGAAATAGAAGTCGAGAGACTTAAAATCGCAGTTGGTTCGCCAAATGTGATTGGGCTCATATCAGTTGATTGACTGACTAAGGTTCGAGAAGAATAAATCGCGGGATGGAGCAGTGGTAGCTCGTCGGGCTCATAACCCGAAGGTCATAGGTTCGAGTCCTATTCCCGCAACCAGTAAAGGCCGTCGTCAGACGGTCTTTTTTTATGCCAAAAATTAACCAAAGAACATCGGGCTCATATCCGCCGGCTGGCGGACTATAGGTTCATCCAACTGCATCAACCGAAGTCTTCTATCAACTCACGTTTTATTTCTAACAACACTAAAGATAATCATCGGGCTCATATCCGCCGGCTGGCGGACTATAGGTTCATCCAACTGCATCAACCGAAGC